>QQUL01000217.1 GCA_008501565.1 Armatimonadota bacterium | reverse complement strand
GAAGGATGAATCGACACGGCTCGGTCTCCCAGCCTTCAAGATGCTCGGTGCATCGTGGGCGTCGTATCGGTCAGTCATTCGGCACACGGGTATCGATCCGGACGGATGGGACACAATTGAGGATCTCGCCGCCATGATCCAGCCACATCTGCCCTTGACACTTGCGACAGCGACGGACGGCAACCACGGTCGGGCCGTCGCACGTATGGCGCGACTCCTCGGGCTGGGTGCCCATGTGTGGGTGCCCATCGACATGGTGAAGGCACGGATCGAAGCGATCACCGACGAGGGCGCCACCGTAACCGTCGTGGACGGTCCCTACGACGATGCGGTGAAGGCCGCAGCCGCTGCTGCCGACGAGCAGACACTTGTCGTTTCCGATACTTCGTGGCCGGGTTACGAAACGGTGCCCCAGTGGGTCATAGACGGCTATTCCACGCTGATGTTCGAGATCGAGGATCAGGAAGCCGAGTTGGGACTGTCGATGGCCACGGTGGTTTCGGCGCCGATGGGGGTCGGCGCACTCGCTGTTGCGATGATCGCCAAATTCGCAGAGGTTGAACCACGTCCCGTGTTCATCGGCGGAGAGCCGAGCAATGCCGCCTCTGTACTGGCAGCAATCGAGTCTGGCAGGGTGGTTTCAATCCCCGGAACGCACGACACCACGATGGCTGGACTCAACTGCGGCACCGCCTCACCGATCGCCTTTCCCGTACTCAAAGATGGCCTCGACGCTGTTGTCGCGTTCGACGACGAGTGGGCCGAGGAAGCGATGCGCCTCCTCGCGGCCGAAGGCATCGTGGCGGGTGAGACCGGCGCCGCATCGCTCGCAACCCTCCTATGCCTCGTTGATCGCCGCCCCGACCTCCGCGACCAACTGAACCTCGGTCCCGATGACATAGCGCTCGTGATCGTCACCGAAGGCGCAACCGACCCCACCAACTACGCCCGAATCATCGGCGAAAGCTGAAAGCTGAGAGCTGAAAGCTGAACTGGTCCGTCAGGACCAGTTCAGTACCACTTTGCCGCAGTTGCCGGAGCGGACGACGTCGAAGGCTTCCTCAAAATCCGCGGCATCGAAGTGATGCGTGATCACACGAGATACGTCGAGACCGGTTTGGAGCATGGCGAGCATCGTGTACCACGTCTCGAACATTCGGCGTCCATAGATGCCCTGCAACGTCAGGCCCTTGAAGACGATGTCATTCCAGTCGATTGGTGCCTGCTTCGGGGGAATGCCGAGGAGCGCGATCTTGCCCCCATTGCTCATCGTCGAGATCATGTCGTGGAGGGCATCGGGGTGTCCAGACATCTCAAGTCCGACGTCGAAGCCTTCGGTCATACCGAGTTCGTCCATGACGTCCTTGAGTGTTCCCTGTGTCGGATTGAGTTCGACATCGGCTCCAAGCGTTTCGGCCAGACGCAGTCGATACTCGTTGACGTCGGTCACGACGATGCTCCTCGCGCCGACGTGGCGGGCGATTGCCACCGACATCATGCCGATCGGGCCGGCTCCGGTGATGAGCACGTCCTCGCCGACAAGGTCGAAGTTGAGTGTCGTGTGGACTGCGTTCCCGAGTGGGTCGAGGATGCAGCCGATGTCGTCGCTGACGCCTGCCGGGAGTGGCTGTACGTTTGATCCCGGGATGGCAACAAACTCGGCGAAGGCTCCCGGCCGGTTCACGCCGACGGCGCTCGTACGGATGCACAGGTGACGTCTTCCGGCCTGGCAATTCCGACACCGCCCACACACGATGTGTCCTTCACCTGACACGCGCTGTCCGACGGTGATGCCCTGGACTTCTGACCCAACCTCAGCCACAACACCCATGTACTCGTGCCCGACGACCATCGGTACCGGAATTGTGGATGCCGCCCACTCATCCCATGCGACGATGTGGAGATCGGTCCCACAGATCGACGTCTTCTGGACCGCGATGAGGACATCGTTCGGACCGATTTCGGGCTTGGCAATGTTCTCGAGCCAAATCCCGGGCTCCGGTTTGGACTTCACGAGAGCACGCATCAGGCGATCACCCCGAGCGTTCGACCGACACGACCAAAGGCATCGATGGCCGCATCGATGTGGTCGTCGGTGTGTGCAGCCGACATCTGGGTTCGTATCCGGGCTTCACCCCGTGGAACGACCGGGAATGAGAAGCCGATGACGTAGATGCCTTCGTCAAGGAGTGCATTTGCCATCTCTGCCGCCACCGTAGCGTCACCAAGCATTACGGGAATGATTGGGTGACCAGCGCCTGCCAGGGTGAACCCGTTGGATTCCATTCCTTCTCTGAACCGGGCAGCGTTGTGTGTCAGTCTGGCTCTGAGATCGGCAGATCCTTCGAGGAGACCTATTGCAGCGATGGTCGTGGCACTGATGACCGGTGCCAACGAGTTGGAGAACAGGTAGGGCCGTGACCGCTGGCGGAGGATGGCGACGAGCTCCTTCGGACCTGCGGTGAAGCCGCCGCTTGCGCCCCCGAGTGCTTTGCCGAAGGTCGACGTCACGATGTCAACCCGGTCGACAACATTCCAATGGTCGGGTGTCCCGCCGCCGTTTGGTCCAATGAACCCGGTTGCATGAGAGTCGTCGACCATGACCATTGCGTCGTGCTTGTCCGCGAGATCACAGATCGCAGGGAGATTGGCGATGATGCCATCCATCGAGAAGACACCGTCGGTCACTATCAACCTGAACCGTGCGTCCTTGGCCGCAAGGAGCTGCTTTTCGAGATCAACCATGTCGTTGTTGTTGTATCGGTATCGCTGTGCCTTGCAGAGACGAATGCCGTCAATGATCGACGCGTGATTGAGGGCATCCGAGATGACCGCATCGTCGGGTCCAAGTATCGTTTCGAACAGGCCGCCGTTGGCATCCCAACATGACGAGTAGAGGATCGTGTCCTCCTTCTGCAGGAAGCGGCTGACTGCGGCTTCGAGGTCCTTGTGAACCGTCTGGGTTCCACAAATGAACCGAACCGATGCCATTCCGTACCCGTAGCGGTCGATTGCATCCTTCGCTGTGTCTTGGAGCACGCGACTGTTTGCGAGACCGAGGTAGTTGTTTGCGCAGAAGTTGATGACCTCCGACCCATCGTCGAGGGTGATGACAGCGTCCTGCGGCGAGGCAAGGATGCGTTCGGATTTGTGCAAACCGGCTGCGCGAATTGCAGCAGCCTCATCTGCGAGGTGTTCTAGGAATCTCGTCGTCATGGGACCTCCACTGCTGAGTGTATGACGTGTCCGTCTGGCGTGTGAATGCCCGGACGCACGACAGGTCCGGGAGCGGTAATGTGGTCAGCCCGTCAGGTCTGGAGAAACCATGTATCAATTTGTCTGTGACCATCTCGTCCCCGGATGTACGTACAAGAGCGACGAAGCGGATGAGAAGAAGACCTTTGAAGTAGCCCGCGAGCATATGCGTTCCCACCACGACACGATCTACCACGATGACGAGGCCTGGAGGATCATCAACAAGGCGATCATCCCGATCGCGCATTAGTAGTGCGGTGTCCACCAACGTTCGCCGCGTTGACGACGGCCAGAGACGACGCTGGCTGCGTCCTCGTCCTCGACGCACGGTCAAGTGCGCCTTCGTCCTGCGTCCTTGCCAATCGACGCCACTGACTCGCCCTCACCATCGCCAACGTCGATGGACACCGCACTAGAGCCGTATCGTCGCTTTGTGCCGACAACTCGGTCCTTTCTTCATGGGGACGGAATCGGCACGGCGTCGTACCATCAGGCCATGACGAAACAGACGGTGCTGGTCGTCGATGATGAGCCGATGGTTCGTGAGGTCGTGTGCACCTATCTCGCACAGGATGGATTCGAAACCCACGAGGTGGCGGACGGAATTGCTGCCCTCTCCGCAGTCGCTGAGATTGATCCGATTCTGATTGTGCTTGATGTGATGCTGCCCGAGCTTGACGGCTACTCCGTTCTCTCGAAACTACGCGAGCAGACAGACGTCCCGGTCATACTGCTCACCGCACGATCAACCGAAACCGACAAACTCCTCGGTCTCGAACTTGGTGCGGACGATTACATCGTGAAACCGTTCAGTCCACGGGAGGTTGCTGCGCGAGTCCGGGCCGTCCTTCGCAGGGCCGCGCCGAATGATCCCACACCGCAGCACATCGAAAGTGGCGATTTGACCATCGACGGCTTGGCGCGCGAGGTACGTGTGGCCGGTGATCCCGTCGCAATGCCACCCCTCGAATTCGACCTCCTTGTCTGTTTGGCGTCCCAGCCGAAGACCGTGTTTTCTCGCGCCGAGCTGCTTGAGAAGGTGTGGGGCTCAAGTTCGGACTGGCAGGATCCTTCAACCGTGACCGTCCACATCCGGAGGCTCCGCCAGAAGATCGAGGCCGATCCGGACAACCCAGAACGCATCACGACCGTGTGGGGTCGTGGGTATCGGTTCGAAGCGTGAGGATCATCCTTGGCTCCTTGACGGCGGTACTGGTCGGGCTCGCGCTGTTCGAGGTGACGATGCAGCCGTCCGGCGCCGAGCGTCTTGAGCTTGCCATCATTTTCATCCTCATGGCAGCGGTGTCGGGAATCGCAGCCGCCTTCCTGCCATCGCTTGCGCGGCGCTCTCACATGCTGCTCATCACACTGTTTTCTCTTTCCCTTGTGTCATTGGTTGTTGCCTCCTTTGGCCTTCTGATCGCTGCGAATCGGATGTTCTTCTCAAGCCACGACCTCACACTGGTGCTGGTGGTTCTCGGATTCAGCCTTGTTGCGGCAGTTGGGTTTGCGGTGACCGCCGCGAAGTCGATCACGACAGATCTCAGCCGCATGACAGAAACGGCGCGGCGGGTGGCGTCTGGTGAACCCGATGCAAGAACTGGTGTGAACCGGGCGGATGAGATCGGCTCGCTTGCCCGGGAGCTCGATGAGCTCGCACGACAGCTCCAGGTCGTTTCAGAGAACCGGGACAGCGAGGATGCACGCCGTCGCGAGTTCTTTGCCGCAGTCTCCCATGACCTACGAACGCCCCTCGCTTCGATGCAAGCCGCCACCGAGGCTCTTCGTGACGGTGTCGCTCCTGATCCCGATCGGTATTTTGCCTCGCTTCAAGCTGATATCACCGTGCTTCATACGCTTGTCGACGACCTGTTTCTCTTGGCGAGGATCCAGGCGGGCGATGTTCCTCTTGCCGTTCAACCTGTCGACGTCACCGAAATTGTTGACGAGACGGTGGAGATCGTCGCTCCGGTGGCAGATCGGCGAGATGTCGACATTGTGCTTGATGCGGACCGTCGAGTAATCGTCGACACTGCACCGCTCGCTGTTGGGAGGGTGGTCAGGAACCTGCTCGAGAATGCGGTCCGTCATGCCCCGGACCACTCGGCCGTAACGGTCAAGGTCACGAATGGGAGGGGAGCAACGGTCGTTGTTTCGGATCAAGGCAGCGGCTTTGATGCCGAGTTCGTCGGGAAGGCGTTCGACAGCTTCACCCGTTCGGATGCAGCCCGTAGTCGCGATTCTGGGGGAGCCGGCCTTGGCCTTGCCATCGCCCATGATCTCGTGGTTGCCCTCGGCGGTGAGATCTGGATCCAGCCCGGTGAAGGCGGCGTTGTTGGGTTTCGAATCCCCTAGACCACT
>QQUL01000170.1 GCA_008501565.1 Armatimonadota bacterium | reverse complement strand
AAGCGAGGACTTCTTCACCGATGACGACGACTCGGTATTTGAGGGCGACATCAACCGTCTCGCGGCAGCAGGCATCACCAAGGGCTGTAACCCCCCGAAGAACGACCTGTTTTGCGTCGACGGCAATGTCACCCGTGGCCAGATGGCAGCGTTCCTGGTCCGTGCCTATGGATATACGGCGGGCGCCGGTGACAACCTCTTCGACGATGACGATGACTCGATCTTCGAGATGGACATAGACAGACTGGGAACCTCGGGCGTGACGCGGGGATGCAACCCGCCCGAAAACAACCTGTACTGCCCCGATTCGTTGGTGACCCGCGAACAGATGGCAGCATTCCTGTTCCGCGCTGAGCACTGATCGATGTCTGACCGGGGGACTGGGATATGAGCACAAGTGAGTCGCTGTCGCAGCTCAACATCGAGGACGACCTGCGCAGAATCGAACGGGCCCTGGGCGTAGCCCGCGATGCCCTTGCGGATTACACATCTGGTCGGATAGCGTCGACACTCAAGGCTGGCGGAGACACGGTCACGGAGGCCGACCTCGCCGTCGATGCTGCGATCAAGGCAGTTCTTCTGAAACCGGGCGAGGGCTGGCTCTCGGAAGAGACCGCGGACGATCTGATTCGCCTGTCATGTCGCCGGGTATGGATCGTTGACCCGATCGACGGCACGAGAGAATTCATCAAAGGCATACCCGAGTGGTGCGTTTCCATCGCTCTTGCCATCGACGGGAAGGCAGTCGCCGGTGGCGTGCTCAACCCGGCGACCGGAGAGAGCGTGGTTGGCGGTGTCGGATCCCCACCCAAGTACGTGGGACATCGTGAACCTGTTTCGGCTAGCGGGTTCGCTGATGCGACGATTCTGGCAAGTCGTTCTGAGGTCAAGAGAGGCGAGTGGGAGGCGTTCACCGCGCTGGGATTGAATGTGGTGCCAATGGGCTCGGTGGCCTTCAAGCTGGCGCTCGTGGCGGCGGGCCGGGCAGACGCGACTTGGACACTCGTTCCCAAGCGGGAGTGGGATGTGGCGGGGGGTGCGGCACTGCTCAACGCTGCCGGTGCACACTATCGACGCAAGGACCATGCAGACATGGCTTTCAACCGCGAGCACACTCTGCTTCCGGGTTTTGTCGCATCACGCGGTTCGATAGCAGCCGAGGTCGAGTCAGCATTGTTGGCGTCATGACGGCGGCAGATCTCGTCGGCTCCGACGCAGACGATGAGGCCTATCCTCACCGTCCCATGCAGTATCGGCTTTCCCACCTCGGCGCCCTCGAAGCCGAAGGCATTCACATCATTCGCGAGGCAGTAGCGGAGGCAGAGCGACCCGTTCTGCTGTTCTCCGGCGGAAAGGACTCCGCTGTGCTGTTGTGGCTTGCCATGAAGGCTTTCTCCCCGGCGAAGATCCCATTTCCGGTGATGCACATCGATACCGGCCACAACTTCGACGAGGTGATCGAGTTCCGTGATCGGATAGTCGACGCACTTGGAGTGAAGCTCGTGGTGGCTTCGGTCCAGGAGGCAATCGATAGTGGCAGGGTTTCTGAGGTGACCGGCCCGAGGGCCAGCCGGAACCGTCTTCAGATTGAGCCACTGTTGAAGGCGATCGTCGACAACAAATTCGGGGTCGTCTTCGGAGGCGCCCGCAGAGACGAAGAGAAGGCACGGGCGAAAGAGCGCGTGTTCTCCTTCAGGGATGAGTTCGGTCAGTGGGATCCCAAGAACCAGCGACCTGAGCTCTGGAGCCTCTACAACGGTCGGTATCGCGCCGGCGAACACATCCGCGTGTTCCCGATTTCGAACTGGACAGAAATGGATATCTGGCAGTACATCGAACAGGAACAGATCGAGCTTCCCTCAGTGTATTTTTCACACAAGAGAACCGTGTTCGAGCGCGACGGAATGCTCATGGCGGAATCCCCTCATATTGAGCGATTCGATGACGAGGAGCTCTTCGAGGCGGTCGTTCGGTTCCGGACGGTGGGAGACATGTCATGCACCGGGGCCTTCGAATCCACGGCGGGAACGGTAAGAGAGATCATTGAAGAGGTGTCCGCATCACGGATCACCGAACGGGGCGCGAGCCGTGCGGACGACAAGACCGCTGAAGCTGCGATGGAAGATCGCAAGCGTCAGGGGTACTTCTAGATGTCAATGGAATTGGTGCGCCTCGCGACGACCGGCTCTGTCGACGACGGCAAGAGCACGCTGATAGGTCGGATGCTGTATGACACAAAGCAGATCTTCGAAGACCAGATGGAAGCCGTGGAGGAAGCGAGCGAGCGCCGCGGAACCGACTATGTCGACCTTGCCCTGCTGACAGACGGACTGCGGGCCGAGCGCGAGCAGGGCATCACAATCGACGTTGCCTACCGCTACTTTGCCACGCCGAAGCGCAAGTTCGTGCTTGCGGACACCCCGGGGCACATCCAATACACCCGCAACATGGTCACTGGCGCCTCGACAGCTGATATCGCCCTTGTTCTTGTGGATGCCCGTCTTGGTGTGCTTGAGCAAACACGACGGCATTCGTTCATAGCCTCGTTGCTGCGGGTTCCTCATCTCGTGCTGTGTGTCAACAAGATGGATCTGGTGGATTACTCGGAGGAGCGGTACAACGAGATCGTTGCCGAGTTCAAGGATTTTGCCACTCGGCTCGACATTCACGACCTTCGATTCGTTCCCATTTCTGCGCTGGTTGGCGACAACGTCGTCGATGAGTCCGACCGGATGCCGTGGTATACCGGCCCGTCGGTTCTCCACCTGCTCGAGGACATCTACATTGCTTCGGATCGAAACATGATTGATGTTCGATTCCCCGTGCAGTACGTGGTCCGACCTCATCGCATGGATCATCAGGACTACCGTGGATATGCCGGGACGGTTGCGGGGGGAGTGCTCAAACCTGGAGACGACGTTGTCGTGCTCCCATCGGGATTCGCAAGCACGATCAAGGCGATCGACACCTATGACGGCCCCGTTGCAGAGGCGGTCCCACCGATGTCTGTGACCATCAGGCTTGAGGACGACCTCGACATCTCGCGCGGAGACATGATCTGTCGACCACACAACAGACCGGAGTACGGTCAGGACATCGACGCGATGATCTGCTGGCTCAGCGATACGGCGTCTCTGCGACCGGGTGGCAAGTATGCGATCAAGCACACCACTCGGTGGGCACGCGCACTGGTCACTGATCTTCAGTACCGCATGAACATCACCACGCTTCACAGGGAAGAGGGCATCGATTCGCTTGAGCTGAATGAGATCGGGAGAGTGCGGCTTCGCACGACGCAGCCGCTCTTCTACGACCCTTACCGCCAGAACCGCGAGACAGGTTCGTTCATTCTCGTCGATGAGGACACCAACGCAACCGTCGGCGCAGGAATGATCACCGGTCCAGCGCAGTGACTGAGAACGTCGTCTGGCACGACGGCTCAGTCAGCCGTTCCCAAAGGCAGGCAATCACGGGCGGTGAAGGGATGACGCTCTGGTTCACCGGACTCTCTGGCAGCGGCAAGTCGACGATTGCAGCTGCTGTCGAGGCAGATCTGATCCTCCGCGGCAGAGCCGCCTACACCCTCGATGGTGACAATGTACGTCACGGCCTCAACAGCGACCTCGGCTTTTCTGCAGTTGACCGTTCGGAGAACGTGAGGCGTGTTGGCGAGGTCGCAAGACTCATGGCTGACGCCGGTCTGGTGGTCTTGGTTCCGGTGATCAGCCCGTACCGAGGCGATCGAGACGCGGTCCGTATGGCGCATGAAGCCGCAGGAATCCGGTTTGTTGAGGTTCATGTCGCAACGCCCCTCGAGGTATGCGAGGCCCGGGATCCCAAGGGACTGTATGCGCTCGCTCGAGCTGGCGAAATCGCTGAGTTCACCGGGATCGACGACCCTTACGAGGAACCGTTCTCACCTGAACTGCGCATCGACGCCGGTAGCGAGCTCCCCGGTGACTCTGCTCGCCGCGTCGTTGATCTCGTTGTGTCCTGAGGGGTACTCCTTCGACATGTCGGTCTCTTGGCGGTGACCAGGTTGCCGCAGACCCGGATCCGGTTGTTTCCGGATCCGGGTCTGCTGTTTCCTCGGGGTGGCCGTTTGGTTGACGCACCACCCATATCCCCAACGGAATCGACGTCTCAACTCCGAGGGATTAGATCTCCGGGAGTGTCTACTCGCCGGTCATGGATCCACCGCCCGATGTACCGACCGTCGATGCCGAGACCGTGCCGCCCGGGATGAACGTGACCGTCATGGAGTTGGAGTTGTAGAAGAAGCTACCGGCTTCCAACTCAGCTGTGCCCGCGTTCATCTGGCCC
Source organism: Armatimonadota bacterium (assembly GCA_008501565.1). GTDB lineage: Bacteria > Actinomycetota > Acidimicrobiia > Spongiisociales > UBA5794 > UBA5794. The sequence continues at coordinate 1,297 of QQUL01000170.1, read as the reverse complement.
GCGTTCTGGCTGATGATGTGGGTACCGGGGGTCACAGCGACAGCAGTTGTGTACGACATCCACTCCGTCTCGTCGTCGTCGTCGTCGGTCGTCGAGAAGGCATCAAAAGCCACGGGTTGCGCAATCTCGGTTGCGTCAACGACCACCTTGATGCCGAAATAATTGTCCGTATTGGCGTTGATGTATGCACTACCGGTGATGAGAACCACTCCGTTACTTGGGACAGTGATGCTCACGGAGTTGATCGTTGTGGGCCCGGCAACAGTGGAACCGCCCAGGGTCTCGTCGACCTGAGCGACAGCGATCGGCGCAATGTCGGATGCATGCTTGCCGTCAACCTTGTCAGCGTCGACGACCTTCTTCGTTGCGAGGCGTTTCATGAATGCGGCCATCTGACCGCGCGTGACTGCATCGTCAGGGCAGTAGTGGTCGTTGGTTGGTGGGTTGCATCCAGCGGTAATGCCGTTTGCCGCCATCCATTCGATGTCTCCCTCGAATACCGAAGTGTCATCGTCGGTGAACGTTCCTCCCGCAGCGATTGCCGCTACGGGCACCACGAACAGGGCGAGTACTGCGACCATCAGCAGCACACGAGTTGATCTCTTTTTCACGTATTTCCCCAATCCCTCTACCGCTCACCCCGTCTGGATGAACCAGTCGCCGACACTACCAGCAGGGGCTCGAGTAGACGGTGCATCGACTCACCTAGGCATTCGAGCGATACAGGAAGGCTGCCATTTGTTCTCGGGTGACGGTGTCGTGGGGGCAGTATCTGTCGTTGGTTGGTGGGTTGCATCCCTTGGTGATACCTGCAGCGGCGAGGCGGTTGATGTCTTGTTCGAAGATGGAGCTGTCGTCGTCGATGAAGTGGTCTGTTCCGGTGGTGGGGAGATCGAGTGCTCTGGCGAGGAAGGCTGCCATTTGTTCTCGGGTGACGGTGTCGTGGGGGCAGTATCTGTCGTTGGTTGGCGGGTTGCATCCCCTGGTGATACCCAGGGCGGACATCCACGCGGTTTCCAGCCGAAAGATGGAAGTCGTCGTGTCTAGAAAGTCTCGACCTACGAGCACGATCACGGAGTCCGTGGCGGTCGATCCGAACACATCGGTCACCGTGAGCAGAACCTCTTGGACGCCGATCTCAGAGAGCACGATGTCGGTTTCAAAGCCTGACGCGGTTGCCCCGTTGGAGGACCACTCCCATGTCAGGGGTCCTCCACCCGGGTCGGCTGAACCCGCCGCGCTCACAGAAATGGTCAAAGGTTCCCATCCAAGCGTTGGCATACCCACAGCATTCGCC
>QQUL01000253.1 GCA_008501565.1 Armatimonadota bacterium | reverse complement strand
GTTGGCGCTCGCCCTATTCCGGTACCTCAGCGGCGACTTCGACGATCAATTCCCTGGCAAAGTGGAGGTAGTCTTGGAGTGGTACGAGGTGCGACGCTCGGTAGCGACGATTGATGCCACGATGAGCAACTGGAATCAGCTTTGTGACGGCTCCGAGAGCCAAGCGTCGGTGGGTTCGACGAGGCGCGCTCCATCAATGGCGAGGACAGCGTCGACTGGTTGATCAGCTCGCAGTCCGACGTATGTCGCTGCGGCTCCGATCTCGGTCGCCACGGCCCATGTGCGGGCTATCGGCCACCATACGTTCGCGGATTGGAACCCGGCACGCGTGTGACTCGTCAAGGCATCTTGGAGGGACCCCTCAAAGACCCAATATGTTCGATGTGGAATCGCTTTCCGAACGACGTCCAAGTCGGCGGGTCGTTGGGTCTGCCTACGACGTCGCCATGTACGGCGGGTTGAGAGGGTGACGGTGTCGTCGGGTCGGTGGGTCGATCCGGCCCAACCGTCCCAGACGCAGTAAATCACGCGCCCAGACGGTTCGGTGAGTGCGGCGAGCGCTTGGGCGAGTTGATCCGCCAAGGTCTGGGGGAGCGAACCTGTGGATTCAGGGTGCTCCAAGGCGACGACCTGAGCGAGAGATCCTGGCAGGAGGTCACGAATGGATCGGCCAAGTACGGCTGTCGACTCGACCCAATCAGCTTCCTCGTGTGATCGGATAGGAGAGAGACTCATGTGTGGAACCCCGTGCACGCTACGGACATCGCTACAGATGCTAACCAAGTTGCCGACCGGTGCAGATCGTGATCGGCGTCTGGGGCGGGCTCGGTCCAGTGCGCGTTTATTGCGATCCACGCGCACTGTGGAAGTCGTTCTACGTGCATCGAGAGAGCGTGATCGTGAATAGTCGCGACGCATGGCGACTCTGAACGGATCAGCTCCGCCAGCCCGCACTCCAAGGCTGACATTGGTTGTCCGGCTGGGATGCCCTGTGCGTCGACGCTGCGGTACATGACAGACGTGGTCCCTGACTAAGAAAGCGCGCACGCACGTGCTCAAAGTGATTCGAGATACTCGAGAACCTCAGTCACAGCGGCGTTGCATTGGTTCGCGAACTGTCCAGTTAGGGCCACTTTCGCGGGGCTTCGTGCGAGACCCACCGACTGTCCCGCTGTCTTGGTAGGTCGATGTGATGTCCACTGTCACGACTCATGTCATCGTCCGTCGACCGGGCAAGGTCAGTTTCGGTCGATACTTTTGGTTCAAGTCCTACCGGGGCCACGCCCGATCCGTTGAGATGGGATTGGAGGTTTCGCCTTGCCGAAACTCTGCCGCGGAACTTCATCTGAGGCCTACTGGTCCCGCAGGCCCTTGCCGCTGAGGATTGCTTTGGTGTACTTGTCGATCCGCGCCTCGCGGGTTGTGGCCTGCTTCGCACCAGAGATGAACAGGTTGTATTCGCGCTGTCGGCCGGGGGTCAGGGACTCGAACGCCGCCTTGAGCTTGGGATCCCGGTCAAGGCGAGCCTTGAGTTCGTCGGCGAGGATGAGCTCGGGTGCCGGACCCAGCTCAAGGCCCGCCTCCTCGACAACGACCGCCTCCTCGATGTAGGCCTCGACGGTGCCGGCGAGTCGAGCAACGTCGTCGACTGACGTGAACTCGATGCGACGTGCATGTCTCGTATTCGGTCCTTGCTCCTTGAGCACGCCAGCTGGATCCTTCAGCAGAGCGCCTTTGAAAAACATGAGAGAAAGGAAATCCTTCATCTCCTGGAGGATGACGATGTTTGCGCCATCATGGCTGTAGCAGGGCTTGCCCCACTTGATCTCCTCGATCAGCCCGGCACCCAACAGAATTGGTCGCAATGCAGTCATCTCTTCTGGCCACATGTCGGATCGTGCGATGTAGGCATCCACCTTGGGATTCATGGTCACTCCGAGTTCATAGCTGGGATCGAGATCGATCCGACGTCCGAGTGAGAATACTGCGAGCCGAAGACGCTTTCGCGCAAGGCGGCTTGAGTCGCTTTCCTGGCAGTGCTTGCTTGATCGGAGTACCGTCGCCAGCCCGCACGCTGTCCGAACCGGGAGGTTGCCATGGCGGAATCGAAGAACTCGGCGAAGGGCGCGGAGCCCATTCTTCTCTCGGGCGGTAATCCTCAGATCGCCAAAGGTGACGGTGATGCGGTCGTCCAGGCCTACATCGATGCGATGCCGGGATGGAAAGGCGATGTCGGGCGCAGCCTCGATGCGCTCATCGTGGCGACGGTGCCGAACGTGCGCAAGGCGGTGCGGTGGAACAGCCCGTTCTATGGCGTAGAGGGGGACGGATGGTTCCTCAGCTTCCACTGCCTGACCAAGTACATCAAGGTGGGGTTCTTTCGGGGGATGTCGCTCAAGCCGGTTCCTCCGGTCGAGTCCAAACAGGAGGAAGTGCGCTACGTCCACATCTTCGAAGATGAGGAGTTCGATGAAGCCCAGTTTTCGTCGTGGGTGAAGCAGGCGAGTGAGCTATCCGGCGATCCGCTGTTCTGACCAGCATCGTGCCGACCAGCGTCAGCGATCGTCCGCTATCAGGGCAATGTCATACGTCGTCGAATGTTGGTTGCCGGTCGGTGTTCGGGTAGCCATGTGGCAAATCACGACCGCAATGGCAAACACCGCCATCCCATTTGCTTGATGAGCCAATGCAAGCCATTTCGGTACCGCCAACACCACGACGCTGATCCCAAGACCGACCTGGAGGGCGAGGACCGCAATCAACCACCTGGTCGTCGTGCGCATTCTTTCTGTTGCACCGTTGTCGCTGCGGACTGCGAGGAACAATGCGACCGCGACTCCAACGACGAGGAACGCAACCCACCGGTGGAGCCAATGGGAACCAACAGGCTCAATGAAGTTGATCCACCACGGATCATGCTCCGTCAGAAGATCCGCTGGGACCCACCGTCCGGCCATGAGGGGCCAGGTGTCCGATACCGTCCCTGCCCGCATCCCGGCAACAAGACCGCCAAGCCCGATTTGAGCGACAACGGTCGCGAGCAACGACCAACTCAACACAACCGTTGATCGCTTGACGCCAGCAGTTGTTGAATCCGCCAGATTCCTCGGTGAGCGGTCCATGGCCATCCACATCACGATTCCGAGCGTGGCGAGAGCGACAAGGAGGTGCATCGTCAACCTGGCATTGCTCACGATCGGTCGGTCCCGCAATCCGCTTGACACCATGACCCAGCCCAGAACCGCCTGAATCCCGAAGAGTGCAGCGACGCCCCAATACCGCAGCGATTGCCTGAACGTCAGTATTTGTTTCGCCATGAACCACACAAGGGGAATCACGACCATGAGTCCCGCGATGCGCGCAATGAGTCGGTGCGCCCATTCGATCATGAAGATGCGCTGAAACTCGGCGAGCGTCATACCCGAGTTGACGAGGAGATATTCCGGTGACTGCTGATACTTGGCGAATTCGACGAGCCACGCGTCGGTTCCGATCGGCGGGACCACACCTGTGACGGGATCCCATGTGACAATCGACAAGCCGGCCCGGGACAGACGGACAAACCCGCCGACGACGACCATCGCAGCCGTGAGCCCGGCGACCATCCACAACCACGTCCTGATCGGGTCGCGTACGCTGAGGTGTTCAGAATCGTGCGCTTGAGTCTTGGAATCCATGCTCACCAGTTGATCTCCGCGCAGCCCTCGTGCGACTCAGGTTCAACCTGGAGGGTCGCGTGGGCAATCCCGTGGCTCTGGAGGATCGATCGTGCCTGATCGAGTACCGGGTGCGGGTCGGCCCCGTCACGGGTCATGAGATGGGCGGTCCCAACATCCATGTCGGATGTGAGTGTCCAGACATGGAGATCGTGCACATTCACGACCTCAGCGATTCCACCGAGTTCAGTGCTGAGTTGATCAAGATTGATCCGTTCCGGTGCCGATTGCAGCAGGATATCCAACGCTTCTCGCGCCAACCGCCATGCCCTCGGCAGTATGAAGAGACCGATCGCTGCCCCCACGATCGGGTCGATGATCGTCCAGTCCGTCAGCCAGATGACGATCGCGGCGATCAGCACGCCGATCGAACCGATCAGGTCTGCAATGACTTCGAGATACGCCCCCTCAATGTTGAGCGACTCATCGGCACCCTCTCGGAGCAAGCGCCATGCGATGACATTTACGACGAGTCCGGCGGCCGCGACAAGCATCATCGGCCCACTGAGAATGTCGGGTGGTGAACTCAGTCGCGTGATCGCCTCATACAACACGTATCCAGCGACCACAAACAGAAGGAGTGCGTTGGCGAGGGCGGCGAGGATCTCCGTTCGGTACAACCCGTACGTCCGTCGGATCGAGGTCGTTCGCTCCGCTGCGACGATGGCCGCCAGCGCCATTCCGATGCCGAGAGCGTCTGTCGCCATGTGCCCAGCATCGGAAATCAGCGCAAGGGAACCGGTCCAGAAACCGGCAATGGCTTCAACGACGAGGAACACCACAACAAGAACAAGCGCCACACCGAGGGGCTTCAGATGCCTCCGGCTGGCGCGCACCGTGTGGTTGTGTCCTCCACTCATCGTTTCACCGCGGTGGCTCGTCGGTCCATCGTCGTAGGTTACGGCGCCGTGTCAGCTCGAACGCGATTCGCTAAGGTGCGGCCGGGACGCAGAAGGGGGTATCGGTGAGCCACAGGGGTTCGACGGTACGATCGATGGGCAGCAACTGGGGCGACATCACCGCGCGGGTGCTGGTGGTGCTCGGAATCGCGGTGGCAGCGATTGCGTTGCTTCCCGGTGTCGCGTCCGCACAAGTGGCCCAACCCGAGTCGATCGTGTGCCCGGTTATTCCGGGATACGAAGTGATCTTCAACCTCGAGGAGCAGGTGCAATTCGATGTGTACACGGGGTCGTACCGGGTCAACTGCTGGTACAACCCGGTACCACAGGCTGACGGAACCCTCGTTGAATCCGAGTTGATCCTCGACACCTATTGGACTCCACCCGAAGGCGATGTCAAGGTCGAGGAGTGGATGCCAGCGTCTCTGCCGGGCGCCCTGATCACCAACTGTTCCGATGTGGAAGAGTTCACGGCAGGACTCGGTGTCACGGCATCGACCGACCTGGCCATTCGCTCAACGTACAAGTTCCGCCAGGCAGACAAGCCATATGACGCTGATCTCGGCAAGGTGGCCGCCGAGGAGCTTCGTACTGCGGTAGCAGGCTATGCCAGATCATGCGAAGGCGTCGAGATCATCCCGAGGGCGAGCTACTTCACGCCCTTGCCTCCATACCTCGCTGACGCCAGAGACTCCGAACCGGCGCTTTCCGGTGAGCCGCCAGCACCACCGCCGACCATCGCGGTCACGTCAACCGTCGCGGCGACCTCCACGACCATCGACAGTGTCGTGGCACCGGTGTCCGATGGCACCGACCAGCCACCTCCCGCCGATCAAGGCGGCTCGACATGGATGAAGATCGTCGGCTGGGTGCTACTGGTCGTCTCCGTGGTCGGCCTTCTGTGGACAATCAAGAGTTCCGGCAAGGAACGCAGAATCAGGCCACGATTCGACGTGATGCGCATCATCCTCGTCGGCGGCATGGCTGTTGGGATGTTCATCATCCTGGGGAGCACACCGTGG
>QQUL01000248.1 GCA_008501565.1 Armatimonadota bacterium | reverse complement strand
CCGATCCTTGGAATGCTTGGTCTGCTGGGCCTTGCAATGGCGCTTGCCCTCCAAGATGTGCTCTCGAGCCTCGTCGCGGGAACCATGCTTGCGTTTCAGCGACCGTTCAGGGACGGCGACCAGATCCGCACTGCTGATTTTGAGGGCACCGTCGAAGATGTCACTCTTCGCGCCGTAACGATGCGTACCTTCGACGGAGTACGTGTGTTCATTCCGAACTTGACGGTGTGGGAAGAGCCGATTGTCAACTACACAACTCTCGGAACCCGACGAACCGATCTGGTGGTGGGTGTTGGCTACGAATCGGATCTCGATGCTGTTCAAGAATTGCTCGTCACCTCCGTAGCCTCACGCGAAGGGGTCCTGGCCGATCCCGCTCCCGAAGCATTCGTCAAGGAGTTCGGCGACTCGAGTGTGAACTTCTTGGTTCTCTTTTGGCACGGGCCCCACATCGCCGAGGAGTGGAGTGCGCGTGACGCGGTCATGAGGGGTATCAAGCGCGACTTCGATGCAGCCGGGATCGAGATACCGCTTCCGCAGCGTGTCATGTCGTTCAAGCACCCAGAGTCAGCAGACGATGAGCTACTTCCCGGAAAGGGCGAACCGGGTCATGCATCTGATGGTCAAATGGGCAGGTGAATGTCCGGATCTGGCGATGCCCGGCTGTTCCACCGGGCGGGCATCGGAGCAGATTCGCAGACATTCACTCCCGTGCTCTGCTCAGATGCCGAGGATCTGAGCCTTTTTCGCCGCGAACTCTTCGTCGGTCAGGATGCCTTCGTCGTGGAGACCCGCAAGCTGGGTGAGTTGCGTCCCAAGGTCCGGTGCCGCCGCGGGTGCAGGTGCCGGTGCAGGTGGTGGTGCCTGGTAGACAGCCTGCGCTCCCGCGGCATAGCCCTCTCCTCGGTTCTCGGCGATCGCTTGATCGCGATCTGCAAGGTTCTCGGCTTGGCGGCGGGCAACGCGCCCGCTTACAGCGGTTGCGGTTCCTGCGATAACCGCTGTTCTGGCAACTCCTCGGATGAGTCCTGGCATGTCTGTCTCCTAAGCCTGTGTGTCGAGGCTGTCGAGGGCCTCGATGATGTCTTGTGCTGGGATTCTCGCTGATGCGACCACTTGGCCACCGGCGTTCATTGCAGCGGCAACGAACGGTGCTGCCCACCGGTTCTCGTAGACAATAAGGACGGCGACGGTTCCCGGCTCCATCGCCGCGGCCGCCTCCTCGATGTCATCGGAGCCCAGGAGCCCGGACTGTGCCCCCTCGAATAGCCCGAAGCCGTCCGGGTCAACGCTTGCTATCTCAATGGCAGACACGGAGCCATCGGCTCCCTTGCGGATTGCCGCAAGGTCGTACAAACGGATGATGTCACGCTCGACGAGGTCAACGAGTGCTCCGGCGGTTTCCCCGGTCGGCTCCTGATCGGGGAACTCAAGGAGCAAGAAATCGATCGGTCCCGTTACCTCAGTTGTGTCGTCGGTCACAGCAGCAAGTCCTTCGTGTCGTGGGTTTTTCAGGTCGGAATCCTAGCGAGTGCGTTCTGTGGGCTCCAGTGGTGATTTTTACGGTACTGGAACCCTGGGTACGCGTTCAGGGGGGTGTTGGGGGGTCGGATGACCACACGATGAGGGCGGACCAGCCGTCGGTCTCCTCGCTTGGGAGGTAGTCCTTGAGGACTCCGAGGAGTTCGAAGCCGTTGTCCATCTGGAAGGTAAGTGTCGGATCGTAGATTTCTCGCCGACGGACCGCCGAAACGTAATCCTCCGGCGTCATTGCGGCCTTGTGTGAGGGGTATCCGACCATGTAGCCGCCAGCGATGATGCCCTTCTTCCCAAGCCGTCGTACCAGGTCCTTGCGGAGGCGATACAACTCAGCGCCGATACCCCGACGCCGATACGCAGGATCGACAACGATGTCGGTTCCGTAGTACCAGTCACCGGCAGGATCGTGATTCCCACACTGGTGTTCGCCGGTGATCTCGGCAATGGTGTGCTGATAGTTCGCAAAGTCGAAGTCGAGGAGGATTCCCGCACCCTGGCCCACGACACGGTCACCATCGAGGCACACGAAGAACCCTTCGGGAAAGGTTTCGGCATAGGCAGCGATGTCGTCGGCGCCCAAGAGCTCGTCTGGATCTGCCGAAGGGAACGACCGCAACTCAAGGTCGGCACATTGTTCAGCAAGATCTGCGGTGAGGTTGCGGTAGACGAGTGATGCCCGTGTATCGGTCATGTGAGCGAGAAGTGTTCAAACTCGTTCTCAGATGGTCGTCCCCAACAGGCCCACAGGTCGAGTGTGCCGGGCCGCATGATGACGGCACCCGAGCTCTCATACGAGTAGGGCGGCTCGGGGTGGCGACATATCGAGCCTTCATCTCCGAGCAGGGCTATCAATGATTCTGTCGTATGCACGCGGGTGCCCTCAACCAGCGCCGTCGCGTCCCTGAGCCTTCGTTTGGAGTTCTCATCAAGATCTGGTGGCCGCTCGGCCTCGACCCGCTGCGTTTCGGGGAACAGACAGTGGTTCGTGTGAACAAGTGGCTCGGTGGCGAGGTCCTCGATGACGATGCGCGTCGCCGTTGCCTCAATCGAAGCTCCCCGCCCAAACCGATCGAACAGCAGGAAATTGTGGCCGCCTGCGAGCTTCGCATCTGTGATGCAGGCAAGGGCGTCGTCGAAGGTCGTCTGACGCAACGCCTTTCGGACGACGAACGGCCATGTCACGCCGATTGCACCGTCAGTGACCGTGAGGTTGTTGATACCGATGGCGATTCCTGCCTCGTTCATGCCGATCTGACCGAGCGCTCCGTGCGTTGTGAACACGAGCGCACGCGGGGCGTCGTTCAACGAGACGTCGAGTATGAATACGTGGGGAGTGGCACTGGCATTCATGTCCCAGGTCTGGGCGAGGAATCCGTTTCCACCGGACTCCGCATCGGGGGTGATGACCGAGGTGCAGGTGTCCTCGAATGCCGTTCCGAGGGCTACTGCACGAACGGTGTCAATGAAATCGGTGTATCCGCCGACGATGACTGCCTCGCCTGGGGTGATTCCCGCCGCGTCAGCCATTGCAACCATCTCATCGAAGATCGCGGTGTCATAGTTGTGGTGCGCATCCACCATTCTGTCGGCGATTGCAACGACGTCAGCTGCCGAAAGATCAGTGCCCTCTCGGGACAACTCGATTCGACTTGAGAGGTAGGAACGGATTTCGGAAGCGAATGCGTTTCCGTGGGCGGCACCGATCTCAGCGGGTGTCCCGGACGCCCGAAGAACTTTGAGCATGCTCACAAGAGTCCTCCGTAGAAGCGGGTCTTCGGTTCGAGATACTCCATGAGTCCTTCGGTGCCGGATTCCCGCCCGAGCCCTGATTGCTTGACACCACCGAATGGCGCCTGGGCCGCGGCCGGGTACCAGTCGTTGATCCCGACCATCCCGTATTCGAGCCGGTCCGCGACACTGATCGCCGTACCAAGGTTGCTTGTCCACACGAATCCGGTCAACCCATGTTCGACGTTGTTCGCATGGGCGATTGCGGAGTCGACATCTGAGAAGGGAATGATCGGGAGCACGGGTCCAAAGATCTCCTCTTTCATGACCACCGTGTCGGCGATGGCTCCCGACAGGACCGTCGGCTCGTAGAAGAATCCGGGGCCGTCCACGCGTCGCCCGCCGACGTCAACATGTGCGCCCGCGTCGACCGCGCTACCGACAAGGGCCTCGACCCGGTCGCGCTGGGTTGCGTTGATGAGCGGCCCCACATCGTTTGTCGTGTCCATGGGGTCTCCGACCGACAGGGCGGAGGATCCAGCTTTGACGACTTCGGAGAAGTGTTCGATGATCGACTCGTGGACGAAGAACCGCTGTGGGGACACACACACCTGTCCACCGTTGCGGTACTTGGCAGTGACGGCGGTTGCCGCGACAGCGTCGATGTCTGCAACGTCTGGCATCACGATGACCGGAGCATTGCCCCCCAACTCAAGCGACAGCTGTGTCACGGTCTTGGACGCACCGTCCATGAGGATCTTCCCGACCCGTGACGAGCCGGTGAATTGGATCTTCCGTAAGCGAGGATCATCCAGCATTGCCTGAGCCATCGATTCGGGATCGCCATTGATCATGTTCAGGACACCGGCCGGAACTCCCGCTTCGTCGAGCGCAGCGGCGTAGGCGAACGCCGACCGAGGGGTGTATTCACTCGGGCGCGCCACGACCGTGCAGCCCGCAGCCAGTGCGGATGACACGGCCCGGTTCACGTTGTACACCGGGAAATTCCAAGCAGCGATGACCCCGACGACGCCCACAGCGTGGTATGTGACCTCGATCCGTTTGCCCGGGGTCGACGCAGGAATGATCCTTCCACCGATCCGCTTTGCCTCCTCTGCCGCAAAGCGGAGATAGCTCGGAGCCGATCTCCACTCCGCGATGGCTTGATCAAGTGGTTTTCCTGATTCCTCGGATGTGAGAGCGCCGAGATCGGTAGCGCGGGAACTGAGTATGTCGGCTGCGTTGTTGAGGATTCTGGCTCGTTTGTACGGGCCAAGCGCGGTCCACGCTTCGAGGGATGCGCTCGCTGCCTCGATCGCCGCGTCGGCGTCCGTTCGATCTCCGAACGCGACCTCACCGATGGGTTCCTCGGTTGCCGGGTTGATCAGATCCCATTCACCCCCGTTGTTCGCAGCGCACCACTGTCCGTTGATCAACATCGAATCGTATTGCATGCAATGCTCCGGTGTGTGCGAACCCTCGGTGAGCGTATCAGTTGCGGTCCCGAATGTCACACGTTATACGGCCGCGAATCATTCCTTTCACAATGGATCCGCAATAATGTGCCGGAAAACAGCAGCGGAACGCAAGTGATCGAGATGAATCCATCGGAATCGTTCGTTAAGATGCCTTTTTGGAACCGTCAGATGTCTGGACCGCCCATCTCCCGATCCGGGAGTCGTCTGGACAGGTGGAACGGATAGGTGGCAATGTCAGCAGCAGTAGAGCTATCAGGGGTCTCGAAGCATTTCGATGACATTGTCGCTGTCGACGAGCTCACCCTTGACATTGGCGATGGTGAGTTCTTCTCCCTTCTCGGCCCTTCGGGTTGCGGCAAGACGACGACCCTCCGGATGATCGCAGGCTTCGACTTCCCCACGTCGGGCTCGTTGAGGATCCGCGGCAGGGAGATGGCCCTCCTCCCACCGAACGAACGTCCCGTCAACACGGTGTTCCAGTCATATGCGTTGTTTCCACACATGTCGGTCGAGCAGAATGTCGGATTTGGACTTCTGATGAAGAAGGTCAACAAGGACGAGATCGACACCCGTGTCAAGCGGGCACTCGATCAGGTTCAGCTCTCACACCGCGCCGAGGCGCGACCCAAGCAGCTCTCAGGTGGTCAACAGCAGCGAATAGCGCTCGCCCGCGCGCTCGTGAACGAACCGGAGGTGTTGCTCCTTGATGAACCACTCGGCGCCCTCGACCTCAAGCTGCGTCAGTCGATGCAGATCGAACTCAAGGAACTCCAGGACCGCGTTGGCATCACGTTCATCTATGTGACCCACGATCAGCAGGAAGCGCTCACGATGAGTGATCGAATTGGCGTGATGCGCGCAGGAAAACTCCTCCAGGTCGACGATCCACAAGGCTTGTACGAGCATC
>QQUL01000033.1 GCA_008501565.1 Armatimonadota bacterium | reverse complement strand
CGATGACCCGATGGTTGCACCGATCAGAGCGATGGGGCCCTCACGACCGCCCGATCCGCCGGTACCGAGCACCGCTGCCGTCGCAAGGAGTTTTGCTGGCACGACACGGGTGGGCAGATATCCCCCGTGGATGCTCAGACCGATCATGGTCTCGGTCACGCCTCCGCCAGACACGCCCGGTCCCCAGATGCGATTGAGCATCCAGGAGATGAAGATCCCGACCGGAATGACGACAAAGAACAAGCCTCGTTCCCACGTGGTCCACTCGGACAGCTCTCGGGTAAGGGTCTCGACGCCATCGATTCCCCATGCAAGAATCGCCGTGGCAAAGCCAACGAGGACGCCGAGGACGACCGCGGCCAGCAGGAAAGAAGCAGTACCGCGGCTCTGTGACAACGCTTGCAGTCGTTGGAGTACACCCTTCACCTCGCCACGGTAATGACTCGGCGGCCGGTCGGCACAATCCTGGGAACTTCATGCGTCTCTATGGTGTTGTATGAGCATGTTCCGACGAAAGACCACACAGATGCCAACCCATGACGCTGCCCTGCCCGGACGAGACGAACCGGTTCCCATCAGCGGTATCCACTTCGTGAACGAGTCATCGATGACACCGCCCTTCCCGGAAGGGTCTGAGGTGGTGTCATTCGGAATGGGCTGTTTCTGGGGTGCCGAGCGGGTGTTCTGGAAGCTGCCGGGTGTGCTCACCACAGCGGTCGGATACCAAGGCGGGATCACACCGAATCCGACGTATGAAGAGGTCTGCTCCGGCGGAACCGGCCATGCCGAGGTTGCTCTTGTGGTGTACGACCCGACCCAGATTGACGTTGAAATCCTGCTGAAGCACTTCTGGGAACAGCACGATCCCACGACGCTGAATCGACAAGGAAACGACCGTGGAACGCAGTACCGATCGGCGATCTATTGGACAGACGCTGCACAACGAGATGTCGCCGTCGCCTCAATGGCGGCGTACCAATCAGGCCTGACGGCGTCGGGCTATGGCTCCATCACCACGGAAATCGCCGAAGCCGGGCCCTTCTACTACGCCGAGGAATACCACCAGCAGTACCTCGCCAAGAACCCAGGTGGCTACTGCAATCACGGCTTCTGTCAGATCGAATACACAAACGCAGACTCGTAGCCCCACCTTCTACGAGTTCTGAGACCACCAGTTGAGGACGCGAAGGGCTCGGAGTGTGTTCCATCTACCTGGCCCTGTGTTCGGTTCCAGAACGAAGTAGACCCGTCCCGAGTACTGACTCCCTTTGCCCCACCGACCGTCCTTGCGGCGTTTCGAGAGCACCAGTGCAATAGCTTCACCCGCTCTCGGATCTGCCAACGCCCCTGCGTCCTGTAGATGGTCGAGGCCACGAAGCACGTCGTAGTGCCACCTCGGCGGAAAATGGAAGGTCGACCACGCTTTGTTGATCACCTCGCCGGTTCGATGTGATCGATCCATCCGGTGGCGAAGCATGAACTCTTGTCCACTCGTGATGGCCCCATCCGCGTCGCGACTTTTGGTTCGTCGCTTCCATTCCTGGAGTCCTTCGAGAACCGAAATGGTCGTGTGGAATGAGGAATGGGTGGTACCGCGGAAGTCTTCACAGTTCCATCCGCCATCGGCGAGGCGGCCCGTCAGCAGCATTTCCGCGATCGAATCAACCCTGGAGTCGTCCGCGTCGAAATAGGACACGAGAGAAAGGACCATGCCGTTGACGCACTTCTCGGCGAGCTGGTCTCCTGTGAAAAGGGACACTCCACCGTCGATCCATCTGGCGTCGTCGAGGAGCCTCCGACAGCCCGCGACTGCCTGCGGGTTCGATGGCAGCAGACCGAAGCGTCGAAGGAGCAGGAGGGTGTAGGTGGTGGAGGTCCACTTCGGGCCGTAGAGGCCCAAGCCCCAGGTTCCCCCTACGTCCTGCTCGTCGAGCAGTCGTTTGCCCCAACCGATCTCCCCGATCTCGGAGCGCGTGGCCTCCCAGACCTCGGGATCCCTGCGCAGGAGGTCTCGTTCCACCTGCCAGCGGATCGCGGGGTCGCCTTCCGTGAGCCATTGCAAAACGGTGTCGCTCACGTGCAAACCTCCGAATGGCCGCAGCCTGACCAACCGTCTCTGGCGCTACCTGCGACCGTCGGTCGGCTGAATCCCGGACCTTTTCTCAGATGAACATCGTCTGGGCGCCCTCGATGAGTTCAATGAAGTCGCTCACGTTGAGAATGCCGTCGAGTTCGTCCATCATGTCATCTCGTTCAAGGTCGAACATGTCGACCGACATCTTGCATGCCCACAGGTGGCACCCCATGTCGGAGAGGTGCGTCAGGAATGCAGGGACATCGGGGATGTCGAGTTCCTGCAACTGCTTGCGCATCCGACTCGTTGCCATCGCGGTCATGCCCGGCAAGGGCGTGAGGGCCATCGGCATGTGCGTCGCGGTGTTCCCGACCGGCGTGAACTTGAGATCGTCCATTGTCTTCTTGTTGATCATGTCCATGCCCCAGAACGTGAAGAAGATGTGTGTCTCGACGCCTTGTTCCAGAGCACCAGACGCCATGATCAGCGCGGGGTAGGCCATGTCGAGGGTGCCTTTCGAGCACACGAACGCCATCTTGCGACCCTCGTCCTCGTCTCCGAAGTCTGGAACGACCATCGGGGCGGTCTCGGTGGTTGTCATGGTGTCTCCTTTCGATCCGATTTGTCAGATGCACCCGACGGGCTTTGGCAGACCGGCCACGTACGCCATCTTGCGTGCCGGCTTCTTGGGAAACAGCACGAACAGTTCCTTGGTTGGAATGCCTCCGGTGGTCGACACACGTCGTAGGGTCGGGGTCTCACCCCGCTCGACGTAGTCGGCTCGCAGGAAGTTGATCACGGACCAGTGGACTTCGGTGAGTTCTCCGATGCCGATGTTGGATGCCAGAACGCGGGCGAGATCCTCGTCCCACTCGTCGTATTCGGTCATGAATCCTTCTGCGTCGACTTGGATTTCTTTGTCAGCGATTGCTGTGGTTGGCATGGTTCCTCCATTGATTCAGTTCCTGTCGCATGCGCCGTGTGGTCATGCGAGATCGGTGTCCTTGCCCGCCATTGACATCTCACTCGAAACGGGGAGATGCCGACCGGGGAGGAGCAAGTTCCAGTACATCCAACGGAACGCGAGCTTCCCTCGGTGATTGACCTTCGACTCCTCAAGGAGAGAGAAGGGTCCGATTCCCGGCACCGGATACTTTCCCGGAAGCGGCTGAGTCTTGTAGTTGAAGTCGATCAACATTGCCTTGTCGTGCCCGGTCTCGATGTAGCAGTTTGCGTGACCGTCGAATTCGTGCTTCATCGGAAGCCCACGCAGGTAGTCGACGAAGTTCGGGACGAACGTGTCCATCGCAAAATGCGCAACCGATCCTGCCTTTGATGTCGGCAGGCTCGCCGCATCGCCAAGTGCAAAGATGTTCGGATAGTCCGGAGACTGGAAATTCCCAGGGTCGACTCGCACGTGGTTGAGCTCGTCACCGATTCCCGCGGCACCGACGAACGATGCCCCCATGTTGATCGGCACGGTCACGAGCAGGTCGTAGGGGACCTCCCGTTCGTCGTAGGACACGAGCATCTTCGCTTCGGCATCGACTCGCTCGAGGTAGAAGTCAGGTTCGAGGTGAATACCTCGTTGTTCGAACATGTCGCCGAGCTGCTCGGATGCGACCGGCTTGGTGAAGACGCTGCTCATGGGAGTCACGTAGACGATCTCAACCTTGTCGCGGATCCCGAGATCGGTGAAGTGCGCTTCAGCGAGAAATGCGAACTCAAGAGGTGCGACCGGGCACTTGATCGGCATTTCGATCAGGCTCACCACCAGACGGCCTTCCTTGAAGCTCTCAAGTGCCTCCTGCAGTGCAACCGCACTTTCGAGACTGAAGAAGTCGTGCACCGTCTTGCCGTATTCGTCCGAGTCGAGGCCAGGTGTTTCTCCCAACGTCGGATGCGTGCCGGTTGCGATGATCAAATGGTCATAGCCGAATGTTCGTCCATCCGCGAGCAGGACGGTGTTCGCGGTCGGTTCGAGCGATGCCACCTCGCCGTTGACGTACGAGATTCCCTTGCGGAGGAAGTCCGCCGTTGGCTTCACGACGTCCGAGGGCTGGTACGTGCCGAACGGGATGAAGAGAAAGCCCGGCTGGTAGTAGTGGGTCTCGTCCTGATCGACGATGGTGATCTCGTACTCCGACCCGAGTTCCTTGCGAAGATGATTTGCGGCCATGGTGCCGGCTGTGCCAGCCCCGAGTATCAGAATTCGTTGCATCGTGGTTCCTTCCCCGATCGAAGCGACACACTCAGGATATCACTTTGTGAAACTATTCACAAGGTGTATTCGAGGTCTGAAATCCGACATCCGAGGTCCCACGTCCGACGTCCGACGTCCGACGTCCGAAGTCGGTATCGGTAATCGGTTGTCGGGCATCGGTCATCGCACATCGGTAGTCTGCGGTTCCTGGACCGCAGGAGAAGCCACATGCCAACGCCACACATCTCGGCCGGAGACGGTGCCTTTGCAGAGGCAGTGCTCCTTCCGGGTGACCCGCTCAGAGCCAGATACATCGCGGAATCATTTCTCGATGACGCCGTTGAGGTGACGGCCGTGCGCAATATGCTCGGGTTCACGGGAACGTATGGCGGAATGTCCGTGTCGGTCATGGGAACGGGGATGGGCGTGCCATCCGCCTCGATCTACATCACGGAACTCATCCGCACCTACGGCGCCAGGCGTCTCGTTCGGGTTGGATCCTGTGGTGGGATTTCAAGCGATGTCGGAATGCGCGAGATCATCCTCGCAATCGGAGCAGGAACCGATTCGGGTGTCAACCGTGCCCGATACTCGGGGTGGGACTTTGCGGCGACTGCAGACTTCAGATTGCTTTTGGCAGCGGTCGATGCGGCGGCAGCAGGGGGACACGTCGCACACGTCGGGAACGTCCACACGTCGGATAGTTTCTACAACCCCGTAGCCGATGCGCTCGGGACGTGGCAGCGGATGAATGTCCTCGCTGTCGAGATGGAGACGGCTGGCCTCTACGGCATCGCAGCCGAGGAAGGTGTGCGAGCGCTTTCGGTCCTGACGGTCTCGGATCATCTCGTCACCGCCGAAGAGACGACGTCCGAAGAGCGTGAACGGTCCTTCGACGACATGGTTGTCGTTGCGCTCGATGCCCTGGTGGCCGACGCCGCCTGAGACCGTTTCGGTGGTGTCCGGGAGCCCTATCGTTCGAGCAGCGATGGAGGATTCATGACCAGGTTTGCAATCACATACGACTACCTCTGCCCATTTTCTCGGATCGGGAACGAGGCGGTCGTTGAGGCACTTGAAGGCGGTGCCGACCATGACGTAACGTTTCGCCCGTTCTCGCTTTCTCAGAACCACCTGGAAGTCGGGGACAAGCCGGTGTGGGATCACGATCCAGCTGGCGACCTTCCAAGGGGTGTGCGGGCATTGCTGTGGTCCCTTGCCGTCCGCGATCGCTTTCCGGATTCGTTTCAAGCGTTTCATGTGGCGCTCTACAACGCCAAGCACGATCAACTGCTCGAGATCGACGACGCTTCCGTCCTGTCGGAGGTCGCGGCGTCTGTCGGCCTTGACCCTGCCGAGATCGCCGAACAGGTTTCGTCTGGGGTTCCGGCCAAGACACTCGCCGCCGAACACAACCACCTGGTCCACACCC
>QQUL01000158.1 GCA_008501565.1 Armatimonadota bacterium | reverse complement strand
GACGCCGATGGGTATTGGTCACGGTGCGACGCATACGAGATAGGCACAGCTTCGGTCAGGCGCGGGGCTGGGCGTGCCACGAAGGATGACGAGATCGATCATGGTGTCGGCATCATGATCGAAGCCGATGTTGGAGACGCCGTGACAGCCGGTCAACCCGTCGCGACCGTGCGATATCGAACGGAGGACTCACTTGCCAGCGCGTTGAGTGTGCTCAAGAATACCTTCAACATCTCCGAAGAACCTGTACCGATCCCCGATCTGATCCTTGGAGAAGTTAGATGAACTACCACACGCTCATGGCCGCGTCAGCATCCATCCGGATGTTCACAGGCGTTGATCGGTACGACGCGGCCGTCGTTCTTGGCTCGGGGCTGGGATCGTACGCGACCGCCTTCAACGACGGCGTGGAAATCAAGTTCGTCGACATTCCCGGCTTCCCAATTCCAAAAGTCGCTGGGCACTCAGGCTCGGTTGTGGCCGCTCCGCTCGGAAACAAGAACGTGCTGCTGTTCTCCGGCAGGGTTCATGCCTATGAGGGGTGGGAGATGGACGAGATCGTGTTCGGCGTCAGAACGGCCGTTGCCTGTGGGGCCAAGCGGATCATGCTGACGAATGCCGCTGGCGGTATCAATCCGGCATACGCACCCGGCGATCTCGTCATGATTTCCGATCATCTCAACCTGACCGGAAGGAACCCACTCGTCGGTGCCAACGACGATCGACTCGGTCCAAGATTCCCCGACATGTCCGAGGTCTACTCCGCTGACCTTCGTGCACAGCTCGCCGATACCTTCCGCGAGAGCGGCCTCGTCCCACACGAAGGTGTATACGCGGCCTTTCTCGGACCGACGTATGAAACTCCGGCGGAAGTCCAGATGGCCAAGACGCTGGGCGCCGACCTCGTCGGCATGTCAACGGTTCCCGAAGCGATCGCCATCCGGCACATGGGTGCCGAAGTGGTTGGCGTCTCACTCGTGACCAACCTCGCAGCGGGTATCTCGCCGACACCCCTGTCTCACGATGAGGTCACCGAAACCGCCGCCAGGGCCAGGGCGACATTCACAAACGTCCTTGATCGCTTCCTTCCCACGCTCATCGATTCCCCAATCGACTGAGCCGGTGTACGCCAAGGGCGCGGGTCTTCATATCATGGTGTCCGAACACCAGAACTCGGCACACCACTGAGGAGTCCAAGTCATGAACATCGCCGTCTGCGTCAAGCAGATCCCTGACCCTGCGACGCCGTACGAACTCGACGACGAGAACCACTGGGTCATCAGACCGGAGGACCAAGTCCTCGACGACACCGACCGTTCGGGCGTCGAGATCGCGCTCCAGCTCGCCGAGGCGACCGAGGGCACCGTCACCCTGTATTCCATGTCGCCGTCGGGCTCACTCCAGGGCATTCGTCAGGCACTCGCCATGGGCGCCGACGCGGCCGTGTTGGTCGACGATCCTGAACTGAAAGGGGCCGACGCCCTCACCACAGCTCGCGTGCTCGCAGCCGCAATGCAGCAGCAGGGCTTCGATCTCGTCGTCGCCGGAACCGAATCCACGGACGGCTACACGGGGATCATGCCCCAGATGATGTCCGAGATTCTCGATGTTCCATGCCTGTCATTCGCCCGTAAGGTCGATGCTGGCGACGGATCAGTCACCATCGAACGCCAAACAGCAGACGGATTTGACGTCGTCACCGCTCCCATCCCCGCGCTCATCACGGTGACGGCTGGAATCGAGCCGCGCTACCCGACCTTCAAGGGCATCATGCAGGCGAAATCGAAGCCCGTGACGACTCTGACGTCCGCCGAGTTGGGAATCAGCAACACCACCCATCAGATCATTCGGTCGGTCGAGCCCGTCGCAGCCCGAGCAGCAGGTGAGATCGTGGAGGACGAAGGCGAGGCCTACCTCAGGATCATTGAAGTACTCGAGCAAGCGAAGGTGGTGTGACATGTCGGTTTGGGTCTTTTCAGAAGAAGTAAACGGCCTGCCGTCAGGCGGATCACTCGAGCTCGTCAGCAAGGCTCGCACACTCGGCGAGGTTGCGGTGTTCTATGTCGGATCCGGATCTGCGGCCGCGTGGGAAGCGCTCGGAAACCACGGTGCAAGCTCGGTTCATCACCTGGATACGGGGGATGTACTCCCGTCAGGACCTGCGGCCGCAGCGATGGCAGACCTCGTCTCCGATGCCACCGCAGTGATGTTCGGCATAGGGAATACCGACCGGGATGTCGCCGGTCGGCTCGCAGCCCGTCTTGGACGCCCCGTGGTATCAAACGGACTTGACGTTTCAATCGATGGCAGCGTGACGGTCGCCTCGGAGATCCTGGGCGGGACGCTCGGAGTCACAACCGAGGTCACGGCCGACAGCCCAGCGATCGTCATCACACGGCCAAAGGCGTTTGTGGCAGAACCGAACGGCGGAGCAACACCGACCGTGTCGCCGGTGGCGATGGCCGATTCTGGGCGCGCCAGCACGGCATTGGTCCAGGAAAAGCATGTGGAGGAGTCTGAGGGTCCGGCTCTCGGCGATGCAGACGTGATCGTCTCAGGCGGCCGCGGACTCGGGTCCGCCGACGGGTTCGAGATGATGAATGAACTGGCCGGACTTTTGGGAGCAGCTGTGGGAGGAACACGCGCGGTGGTCGACGCGGGATGGGTCCCGTACAGCTATCAGGTCGGTCAAACCGGCAAGACGGTCAAGCCGTCCGTGTACATCGCGTGTGGAATCTCGGGTGCTATGCAGCACATCGTGGGTATGAAGGGTGCCTCGACGATCATCGCGATCAACAAAGACCCGGACGCACCAATCTTCGCTCTTTCGGACCTCGGCGTCGTCGGCGATGTGCACAAGGTCGTCCCGCAACTGATCGCTGGTCTCAAGGCGCGGACCTAGGCACTCGACATGGTCGTCGGAAGACCACGCGTCACGGCGGAGGTTCGAAAACTCGGTCGGGGCGACTATCGAATCGTCACCAACATCGAGATCGATGCACCGACCGATGCCGTCTGGTCCGTGCTCACGGACTGGGAACACCTCGCCGACTGGAGCCCATCCTTTCTCAGTCTCACAGGCGACTTCGAAGATCGAGGCAACGTCGTCACAGCCTTTCGCATGCTGGGAATCACGCGTCGCTATAAGCACGAACTGACCGACTTCATCGAGGACCGTCAGTTCGGTTGGTCCGATCCGTTCCTCTTCGGAATGAAGGACCATCACATCCTTCGTGTCGAACGAGTGGATGATGACCGATCACGGTTCTATCAGACGGACCGTGTCTACTCGGGTGCGAGTTTCATCCTCGGAGCAGTCATGGCACGCCTGATCATGCGAATGCACACAAGATTCAACCAGGCCCTGTCCATCGAAGTGGATCGGCGCAACACCATCGCGCCCTAGTGCTGTGTATTGGGGCCACTACTCGCCGCAGCCAATGCCACCCTGAACACTCTCGACGACATCGGACGGGTTCGGACCGCTGACCTGGCCGTACAGCTGCTCGTACGGTGTGGAACCGTCGACCACATAGTCGGTCACGCCGTCAAGGAACGGGTTCGGACCAAAGGTGACCGCCGGATAGAGCGCCTGGAGTTGACCGACGGTTGTGCCCACGGTCAACGCAGGTGGTGACACTGGGACTGGCGTCGTGCCGTTGTAGTTGTACGAGTAGAACTCACCGGTACCGGCGGGAGTAAAGAATCCCGCATCCGTGAACAATGCTCGGAAGTCGAACAACTCTGATCCATAGCGAATCGCCCTGAATTGCGTGCCAGGGCAGATCGGTTCATAGACCCAGCCGGTGTCACCAGACGGTGGACCCATGATCGGTTCGAGGGCCGCGATCACCTCGGCGGGTGTGGCCCCGAAGTCCACGACGCCATACCCATCGACGAAGAACCCGAAAGTCGGCAATGGGACAGTGGTGGATGTGGTCGTGGGAGGCGCGGTCGTTGTGGTGGTCGGCGGCAGGGTTGTGGTTGACGTTGTTGTGGTGGTCGGGGCCACAGCTGTCGTGGTGACGGAAGCGGTGGTCGAAGTCGTCGAGTCCGTGGTGTCGGACGAATCCGAAGAACACCCCGATCCGACAAGAACAACGGCACATAGTGCCAGAACCACGCGAAAGCTCAGGAGGGGTTTGCGGGACTGGAAAAGCATGGGATGGACACTACTACGGGGGCTACCCAACACCCATGATGCTGCGACTAATGCAGCGCATCCGGACCGAACGACATGGGAAGGAGATCTTCCAGTGTCACAGGACCGGCTGTTCCATCAGCGTTGCGGAGGATCACGATCCCGACTCCGAATTCCCGCATTATCTGGCGACAGTTTCCACAGGGAGTACAAAGGTCTCCGTCGAGGCAATCCACGGCAACCGTGTCGATTCGTCGCACACCGGCAGCCACCGCCGTTGTGATCGCATTCGCTTCAGCGCATATCGTCGCCGGGAAGGCCGCGTTTTCCACATTGGCACCGCAATAGGTGTTCCCATCCTCGTCGACAACGACGGCGCCGACACGGAACGACGAATACGGAACATATGCCCGGGTCGCAGCGTCCGCTGCCATATCAAGGAGAGCTTCAGGGGTCAGGGCGTCAGTCATGGTGAGATCAGTGCCTCCACGAAGTCGCTCGGTTCGAACGGGATGAGATCATCCATTCCCTCTCCGACCCCAATGTACTTGATGGGCAGTCCGAGTTCCTTCTCCACGGCCACGGCCACACCGCCCTTGGCGGTTCCGTCAAGCTTGGTGATGACGACGCCGGTCACTCCAACAGCCTCGGTGAACGCTCGCGCCTGGGCAATGCCGTTCTGACCGGTGGACCCGTCGAGAACCAGCAGAATCTCGCCAACCGAGCCCGCTTCGCGTTCGACAACGCGCACGACCTTGGCAAGCTCGTCCATCAGATTCGTGTGCGCATGGAGCCTGCCTGCCGTGTCGATGATCACGACGTCGGCGCCGACAGCCTTTGCCTGATCAACGGCTCCGAACGCGACGCTCGCCGGATCCGCTCCTTGGTCGCCGGAAACCACCTCAACACCGATTCGCTTTCCCCACGCAACCAACTGGGTGTCACCGGCGGCCCGAAAGGTGTCGGCCGCTCCCAGGACCACGGATGTACCGTCGACGGTCAGACCATGCGCCAACTTGGCGATTGTCGTCGTCTTCCCTGCTCCGTTGACGCCCGCCACGATGACGACCGCCGGGTTCCCTTCGACGTGCAGCATCCGATCCTGTGACAAGAAACCGGCGAGCAGCACGTCGCGCAACGCAGCCGACACCTCGGCCCCCGTCTGCGGTGAGCGTTCCCTGACCGCTGCGATGATCTCGCTCGATGCCGTCGGGCCGACGTCAGCGAGGATGAGTGCATCCTCAAGCGCCTCCCACCCATCGTTCGGGGCGCCGGAACCGAACATCGATCCGAGCGCACCCGAGATCGCAGAACGTGTCCGGGCCAGCCGCGGCCTGAGCAATCCCGTCTCTGGCGGTGCCGTATCGAGCAAACTTGTGCCCGGGGCGCTTGTGCCCGTCGTCGACCGTGAACGGCGCACCAAAACAACGACCAACCCGATGAGGAGGCCAACGAGGATGATCGCGACGATGATGCCAGTAGTAATGCCCGTGTTCACGGCTCAAACGGTAACGGGCGACATACGCTTTGAAATCACCTTGGACGATTCACCGGGCTCCATCGTGACTCCATCGAGCACATCGGCGGCATGCATCGTCTGTTGTTGATGGGT
>QQUL01000201.1 GCA_008501565.1 Armatimonadota bacterium | reverse complement strand
CACCGACCGTGTACTGCGTTCGGCTGCCGACGCTGAGAATCCGAGGTCTCCGGTCGCAGCGGTGCACCGACCTCCGGGAGCATCACCCCGTGATCTCAACACCGTCGTGCTCGTGGACATCGCAGATCCCGGAAATGTGGGAA
Source organism: Armatimonadota bacterium (assembly GCA_008501565.1). GTDB lineage: Bacteria > Actinomycetota > Acidimicrobiia > Spongiisociales > UBA5794 > UBA5794. Next base: position 5,618 of record QQUL01000201.1, on the reverse strand, counting down.
CGATGATCCGGACTGCTGCCGCCTTCGGCTGGGATGTCGCCGTTACCCCCCGCACAGCGGATGTTTGGAGTCCGAAGGTGCTCCGGGCCGGTGCAGGGGCTCACTTTTCGACATCGATCATTGAGGTTGAGGATCCGTTGGTCTTCAAGAGCTCCCATACGGTGATTGCCACCGAACCGGGCGGACCCGCCATGTCGGTTCGTGGCGGCGCCCCCTATGCGGTGCTCATCGGGAGCGAGGCTCACGGTCTTGAACCTCGCGTGGTCGAAGGGGCCGATCTGCAACTGTCAGTGCCAATGGATGGCAGGATCGAGTCTCTGAATGCGTCCGTTGCCGCCGGCATTGCGATGTTCATCGTGGATCACACCACATCGGATACCTGATCGACAGCCCTCCTGACACCGTCCGGTTCAGGGTGCATAATGGCGGCAACGGCTGTGGGAAGGTGGGCAATGCAGCAGGACCGACGCGACCTTGACTGGCTCGACGAAGCATTTCGTGAATCCCAGGACGACCTCGAAGCGGCCATAGCGCGTGGCGATGCCGAGGCGATTGGTGATGCGAGGGCGATGGCAGGGGCACTCCATGTCACTGATGCCGAAGGTTTCCAGTGGAGGGTGCACGCACCGCAGGGGGCGCGTGGAGCGAAACCGTATTTTCGCTTTCACTACCGCTATTGGGGGTCTCCCGCCGGGGGCGAACTCCGTCCGACTACGAGGAGTCGATTTGCCGGCAGACCATCGCTCGCCAAGACCTACGCGGCGGCGCTCGGCACCAAAGGCTGGCTTTCGACGGTTGTCCGAAACGTAGAACCGATCGGATATGTAGCGGCCGCAGCAGTTGGCCTCGGACTCTGGTTTCTCCTCGGCGACGTTGTTGGCTCTCTTCCGGGCTCGGTGATTCTCGTGTCCATGGTCGTACTCGCCGCTGGCCTGTGGGTCTCCACCGTGCGACTGGAAGAGGTTCCGTACCGAGAGGCAGAGCGCCTCGGACATGTGACGCGAGCGGCAGCTGTTGGCGTAACCGGAGCCGTTCCGTGGCTGGCCATGATGGACGCCTCCTGGATCGACGATGTCGGCCGCACCGCCGTCACCGCATCGGTACTCACGATCGCTTCCGGGCTGTCGTATGCGAGGACGCGATCACCGTTCACCTATTCGATCGGCCTCGGATCGTTGATCGTGGGGCTCGGTGCCATCTCGGCTGTGGCGTTCAGCGACGTCCTTGGTAGAACGGCAGAGTGGTTTGCGGCACAGCCGGGCATTCTGCTGGGTATTGCATTGGCGTTTCCCCTTGGAACGTGGCTCGGAGTCAAACGCTGGATTCCGCAGACTGTCATCGTGCTTTCATCGATCGGTGCGATCACCATCATGACTGCGCTGGAAGTCGATCTGAACACGTGGGAAGCCTCACGCGCCGTCGGCTTCGGGATCCTTGCCACCGCGGCAGCCTGGCTGAGTCGACGACATCTTCGGCCCGCTCTGCGCCGCTTCCATCTGTGGGGTTCTGTGGCCCTGGGGCTTTCGACCGGGCTCGTCGCGTTGACACATGCGCCGTGGGACTTCGTTGACACGATTTTGGAATGGCTGTCCGATGTCCCGTTGCCGGTGCTCATGATTGTTGCCGGATCCATAGGGTTGATCGCCGTCACATGGATCATCCGTACCGCTGTTGCAAGGATGGCGGACAGGGACGCCGATGAGATCGATCGTGAAGGTGGAAGCCCTGACCTCACGGTGTAGGTCGACGCTCTATGCCCGTTCTTCGTTTGCCAGACCGCTTCCTTCTGATACGCTGTTCGACTCATGACGGTAGATGCACGATTTACGGACGGGTTCTTTCCGGGGTTTCCCCGGGCTGGCTGACTCGTCCGCATTGAGTCAATCTCTCGCCCGGGTTCTCGAACCCGGGCTCTTTTGTTTTGTACCACTGATACGACCATGAAACGGACGACAGCACGATGACCATTAGCCTCGGAGAGCCCATGGATGCGCTCCAAACCTTGCTCAACGATGCCCCGGAACGCATCGACCGCGCGATGACGATCGCTGAACTCGACGCGCTCGAGAATGACCTTGTCGGTCGCACCTCACCGATCGCGTCCGCTCGACGCATGCTCGGCCAGATCAAGGACGGAGCGGAACGAGGGGCGACGGGGAAACGGATCAATGACATTGCGACCCAGATCCAGGCGATGATCGATGCTCGCCGATCGGACGTCGAAACCGCTGAGGAGTCGGAACGGCTGGTCAACGACGCCGTAGACGTGACGCTTCCCGGCAGACGACCCCGACGCGGGACCCACCATCTCATCCAGTCGACGATCGATGAGATTGTGGACATTTTCGTCGGCCTCGGCTACACCGTTGCCACCGGCCCCGAAGCTGAAACCGAGTTCTACAACTTCACGGCACTCAACATCCCACGGACGCATCCTTCGCGTGCCGAAAGTGACACGCTCTATCTCGACTACGGCGATGAAGAGGACGAGATCCTCTTGCGTACGCACACTTCGCCGATGCAGGCGCGATACATGGAGCAGCATGATCCGCCGACCTATGTCGTTGTCCCCGGACGGGTGTTCCGCGCCGACGCCATTGATGCAACCCACTCACCGGTCTTCAGCCAACTTGAAGGACTCGCTGTTGACGAGGGCATCACCCTCGGAGATCTCAAGGGCACACTCGCGTCCTTCGCCAAACAGTTCTTCGGATCCGACACGCAGGTCAAGTTCATCCCGCACTACTTCCCATTCACGGAGCCATCTGCGGAGATGCATGCCTACACGGATGGGCGCTGGATCGAACTCCTCGGTTGCGGCATGGTGAATCCGGCTGTCTTCGAACACGTCGGATACGATCCTGAGCGGTACACCGGTTTCGCGTTCGGCATGGGGATGGAACGCATGGCCATGGTGCGGCACGGGATAGCCGATCTGCGTACTCTCCTCGATGCCGACCGACGGGTGCTGGAGCAATACCGATGAAGCTGACCCGATCCTGGATCGACGATTTCGTCTCCGTCCCGACTGATGATCCCATCGAGCTGCTTGAGGCCTTCGAAAGCCTCGGCCACGAGATCGAGGCGTGGCACCCGATCAAGGCGGCTTTCCGAGGTGTAGTCGTTGGCAAGGTCCTTGAAGTGGCACCTCACCCCGACGCTGACAAGGTACGGGTCACGCAGGTCGATGTCGGGTCTGAGACACTCGAGATCATCTGTGGTGCATGGAACTTCGAAGCGGGAGCGGTTGTTCCGGTCGCCGTGCCCGGCGCGGTGCTTGGGGAGGACTTCGAGATTACCCGCCGTGAGATTCGGGGCGTCGTGTCCAACGGAATGATCTGTTCCGAGATCGAACTCGGCCTGGGAGACGAAGCCGACGGAATCATGGTTCTCAATGATGACTATCCCGCCTCGGCCGACGCCATCGGAGATGATTTTGCGGAGTTCATGGGTCTCCCGGACGTCTTCTACGAAGTCAATGTGACCCCGAACCGGCCGGACTGCCTTTCGGTGTATGGGCTCTGCCGTGACCTGGCCGCCCTGTATCAGATCCCCATCCGTGATCAGAACATCTCTGTTGACGCATCCGGTGAACCCAACGACGTCGAAGTGAGCATCGAGATCCCGGAACTGTGTGGCCGCTTCGCAGGACGCAGAGTCAGAGGTATCACCGTCGGTCCGTCACCGCATTGGATCCGGTGGCGCCTCACGCAAGCAGGCGTGCGGCCGATCTCAAACGTGGTGGATGCTTCCAACTACGCCATGATCGAATTCGGCTATCCGACCCATGCCTTCGACGTCGATCGTCTCGGTAACACCATCTCGGTGCGGCTCGCGTCCGAAGGGGAATCGATTGTGACACTCGATGATCAGGAGCGCACGCTCACCGCAGCCGACCTCGTTGTCACTGATGGATCACAGCCTGTTGCCATTGGCGGAGTCATGGGCGGAGCCTCCACGGAGGTACACGACGGGACCACAGACGTGTTCATCGAGGCGGCCTACTGGGATCCGGCGACCATACTTGTGTCATCCAAACGCCTCGACCTGCGGAGCGAAGCATCCAAACGGTTTGAACGTGGTGCAGATCCGTCGTTCTGTCCAAAGGGTGCAGACAGGGTCGCCCAGCTGCTCACCGACATCGCAGGCGGTATTCCTGCTCCCGGCCCCGTGGATGTCAACCCGGCAGATGTGCAACCGTGGACGATTGCGTATCCGCTCAGCGAAACCGAACGAATCCTCGGTGTGGCACTCGATGCGGAAACGACCACCGATCTCCTGAACCGCATGTCTTTCACGGTGTCTGGAACTGATCCACTCACTGTCACAGTCCCGACGCGCCGACCCGATGTGCAGAGACCCGTCGACCTCGTCGAGGAGATTGCGCGTCTTCACGGATTCGCAGATATCCCGGACACGGTTCCAAGCGGACCAGGCGGGGGATTGCCGTACGAGGAACAACGCCTTCGGAGGATCCGCGAGGTGATGGTGGGTGCCGGCTACTACCAGATGATGACGTTTTCCTTCATCGGAGATGCTGACCTCGACAAGCTCGCTCTCCCGGAAGGTCATGTCGCACGCTCGGGTATCGCAGTGGTGAACCCACTCAACGAAACCGAAGGCGTCATGCGTACCACCTTGTTGCCCGGCATGCTCAAGGCTGCAGCGTCAGCGCTCGGTCGGGGTGTCGCTGAATCCCGGCTCTTCGAGATTGGCAAGGTGTTTCTCTCGAGCGGAGCGAAACTTCCTGACCAGCCCGACCGCCTCGGTTTCATTCTCGCGGGAAGCGTCGCTCCCACATGGGATGCGCCCTCGTCAGAGTTCACGGTCTATGACGCGACCGGAACATGGGAGGTCCTGTCCACCGCACTGAGTATCCCCGATGCGTCGGTGCGCCAGGCATCAGCACCTGTCTTCCATCCCGGTCGATGTGCCGAGGTGCTGATCGGAGACGTGGTCGTGGGCACGGTGGGCGAAGTGCACCCGTCAGTCGCACGGTCATTCGGGCTCGACGGACGGGTTGTTGCGGGTGAAATCGATCTGGCAGAGCTTCTGATCGATCGAGGTCCATGGCAGTACCACCCTCCGAGCATCTTTCCCCCCGCGATCTTCGACATGGCGTTCGTTGTCGACAGTGTCGTGCCGGGAGCCTCGGTCGTGGGGGCGGCGAGTGTCTCGGATCTGATCGAGAAGTCTGAAATCTTTGACGTGTTCGAAGGCGAATCGATCGGCTCAGGCAAGAAGTCCATAGCGATTCGTTTCACCCTGAGAGCCATGGACAGGACACTGACTGATCAAGAGGTTGCACCCATTCGGAAGCAGATCGCAGAGGCGGTGGCTGCGTCAGTCGGTGGGGAGTTGCGAGGCGAACTCTGAGACGGAGTGAGATCGCAAAGTACCTCGGCGGGACGCCAGCCGAGTGCGCCGTCACTCTTCTCGGCGCCACGGTCACATCCAGAATCGACGGACAACGCGTATCGGTGTGTCTCACCGAAGTTGAGGCATACGGCGGTCGTTCCGACCCTGCGAGTCACGCTTTCGGTCGCAGGACCGCTCGCAACGATCCGATCTTGGGTCCAGCCGGGACGCTCTATTTTTATCTGTCCTACGGAATCCAC
>QQUL01000179.1 GCA_008501565.1 Armatimonadota bacterium | reverse complement strand
GTCATCTTCGACTTGAGGTCTGCGAAGCGGGGCGGTCCCGATGCCGACGCTCGCCACGCAGTCCCGAGACCCGCAACACGGATACCCGATGGTCCCGAAAAGGCGATGGCCCTGTCGACCATCGGGGCCCCGGTTCGGGCGAAGTCGAACGGGTCGAGGTCAACGGCGATTTCACCAACACGAAAGGTGTCGGATTCACCAAGTTGATCGGCTAGCTGCTCGATCTGTTGTTCGGAGACGAGACGCACCACCCGATGGTAGTGAGCGGCCGAATCACGCCATCGTTGCGTTAGACGACCGAGCCGACACGCTCAGCAATGATGTCAGCGATCAGGGCCGGCGATTCCATCGGTACCAGATGGCCGTACCCCTTCGCGATCACCAACTCGACATCGGCGAACCGCTCGACAAGGGCCGACAGGTAGGGATCCTGGTGCGAATCTGAGGTCTCCCCCGCCACAATGGTCACCGGACAGGTGATCTGCGGTACGTACTCCCACGTGTCGTTGTTGAGGCCCTCGCGATAGATCTCGGCCTCGACATTTGGTTCGCACCGCAGCGTGACACCATCTGCTGTGTGGTCGAACCCGTACTCGATGTAGAGATCAAGCACCTTTGGATCCCACGATCCGAACGGACCGCGTGCGAATCGTTTGCTGGCCGCCTCAGGGGACGGGAACCGGCGCCTTCGCTTCGTGGCCATGCGTGACAGGGGGCTTTCACGCCGCTCATAGGGGGGAGGAAGAATGATCGGTTCGATCAGCACCATGCGAGAGAACGTGCCCGGCCGGAGCACCTCGGTTCGTGCGATTGCCGCTCCCCCACTTGAGTGCCCGACACCGACGATCTGATGATCGATGCCGTCGAGCAGATGGACGAGGTCGCACGCAATCGACGGCGGGTCGAACGGTCCGGGGTGTGGCGTGCTCGCCCCATGCCCCCTGGTATCGACAGAAAGTGTCCCAAGAGGCCCGATGCGGTCGGTCAGTGTCGTAATGATCGGATTCCAGAGTTCCTTGCAGAAACCAGCCGCATGGGCGAAGAGCATGTCTGCCTGGTCCGGGGCAACCCCAGCTGTGGCGATCGGACCGATCGGTTCAGCTTCGCACTTCATCGTGTGCCGTTTGGTCGGGGGCAGCGATGCGCCACGGGAGTTGGTTCTGGACGTCCACGACACCGTCGAGGCGGCGTGCCAACTCTTCGACAAGGCGGGCCTCGGTGCGGGTACCGATCGATCCAACAAACGTCACGATGCCGTTGGCGACCGAGACCTCGACCGTTTCGGGGTCCACAAAGAGCACACGGCGAATGAGGTCCTCTCGTATCTCGTCTTCGATCAGATCGTCAGGTCTGGTGAACGCGGCGACGATGTCGAAGCGGGAAATGATCCCCACCACTATTCCGTCCTCGGCAACCACGAGACGTTTCACGTCCTCGGCCTGCATGAACCGGGCAGCCCCCATGATGTCCATATTGGGCTCGATCGTCTTGACAGTTCTGGTCATGACCGCCGCAACGTCCTGTGGGATGTTGCCCGACTCGAGCCGTTCGATCTCCATCTTGAGGAAGTCACCCTCGGTAACAATGCCGAGGAGACGATCGTCAACATCGACGACCGGCACACCCGAAATGTGGTAGCGGAACATCAGGCGAGCCGCATCACGGATCGACGTCCGTGGGCCGACGGCGACAACGTCGGTCGACATCAGATCGCGCACCTCCATCGAATCTCCTTACAGTCGCATCGGCTGGTCAGAACGTGATGGTATCCAACGACCCTCAACAGGGCGAACTTTGATCCTTGCGTCGACCACGGTGACCCCCTCACCGGGCTGGGCCACCTTCACCGGATTGAGGTCCATCTCGATGACTTCACGGTGGTTTTCCACGAGCGCCGATATGCGGAGCAATGCCTCCACCACCGCGTCGATGTCCCCCGGCTCGCCTCCTCGGTAGCCTTCGAGAAGCCGAGCCGACTTGACCTCGGAGATCATTGCACGGGCATCGAGGTCGGTGAGGGGATGGATCTTGAACGCGACATCCTGGATGAGCTCGACGAATATCCCGCCAAGTCCGAAACCGATCAGAGGGCCGAAGTTCGGGTCCTCGAACATCCCGATGAGTATCTCATGGCCGCCGGAGACGAACTCTTGGACCAGGACCCCTTCAGGGTCGGGTACGGCAGCCATCACCTGATCAAAACCCGCTCGGACCTCGTCGGGTGACCCAAGGTCGAGGGCGACGCCACCGACATCGGACTTGTGCACCGCAGAAGGTGCAACGACTTTGAGCACGATGGATCCACCGACCTCCTCGAGGAAGGCCACTGCATCGTCAGCGGTATGGACGACACGTGCCCTCGGCAGACGGATTCCATAGGCGCCAAGCACACCATCCACCGCGTCAGGTTCGAGCCACACCGCTTCATCGGTATCTGTGAGTGCCTCAGCAATGAGTGCGCCGGCGACATCAGGATCAACATCATCGAACGTGACATGGTCTCCCGTCGGCTTCTGGAGCCATTCGGCGTAGTCGACCGCCTTGCGCAGTGCCTTTGCCGCACGCTCGGGGAACGCGAACGTGGGAAAACGTGCGAGCTCGCTCGCCAATTCCGTCGGAGCACCTGCAGAATCCATATAGACGGCCAGGAAGGTCTTATCGGGAGGCGCGGCCTCGGCTGCTTCCCTTATGGCGACGGCCGTCTCGATCACACCCTCGGTTGATGCCGGGATGTAGAGGGCGATGACCGCATCGATCTCGTCGCTCTCGAGCATCGATGTCAAGATCTGGCGGTACTGATCGGGACCTGCGGATGCGATCATGTCGACCGGGTTGCCAACCGACGCATCGGGCGAGAGACGATCCCGAAGCTGGGCCTGGAGTTCGTCGGAGAACTGGGGGACCTCGAGGCCCTGAGATTCGAGTGCGTCCACGGCAAGGATCGCCGGCCCACCGGCATTGGTGACAAGTCCGACCCTGCGCCCGAGCGGAATGGGCTGGTTCGCAAGCAACGCGGTGACATCGAACAACTCCTCGAGTGTCGTGACACGAATGACCCCGGCTTGTTCGAACAACGCGTCGACGGCAATATCGAGGCTTGCAAGAGATCCGGTGTGGCTTGATGCTGCGCGGGCCCCAGCCGATGTCCGCCCAGACTTGACGGCCACGATCGGTTTCGTCTTCCCGATTCTTCTGGCAATTCGGGCGAACCGTCTCGGGTTCCCGAAGGACTCGAGATACAGCAGGATCACGTCCGTGTTGGGATCACCCTCCCAGAACAGCAAGAGGTCATTACCGGACACGTCGGCCTTGTTCCCGACGGATACGAACGTCGAGATACCGATGTTGAGGTCGGTCGCATAGTCCAAGATGGCAAGCCCAAGGGCTCCGCTTTGCGACGACATCGCCACGTTTCCTTGCGGGGGTGTGATGGGGCCGAACTGGCCGTCGAGGTTGATCGCTGGGTCGGTGTTCAACAACCCCATGCAGTTGGGACCAACCATACGCATCCCGGCCGATCGAACGATCTCAAGGAGTTCGGCCTCTGCATCGATGCCTGCACCGCCCACTTCAGAGAAGCCTGCGGATATGACCACGATCCCTCTGACACCTTTCTTGGCGCACTCGCGCACGGTGTCGAGCACGTGTGGGGATGGGACAACGATGAAAGCAAGATCGACCGGCGCGTCGATGTCGAGGATGGACTTGAAGGCGGGAATCGATCGGACCACCGATGTTTTCCTGTTGACCGGGTACAACGGTCCTCGGTAGTCGCCGTTGATGAGGTTGTTGAACAGACGGCCCCCGATGGACGCCTTCTTCCGAGAGGCACCAATCACCGCGATCGAAGCCGGGTAGAAGAGTGGCATCAGGCTCGCTGCCGTAGCCATTCGTTCCGTTTCGATCTCGGCCTCATACACCGACTCGGACTCCTCGGTGGGAATCGTGACCGTGTACACGCCTTCATCGATCTCGCGGGTGAGCATGAACCCCGCGTTTCTGAAGACGCGCATCATGGCATGGTTGTCAGACAGCACAAAGGCCTTGAACTCGGTGATCCCGAGACTGCGCGCATATGCGGTCACACGGAACACCAAGAGGGTGCCAATCCCTCTCCCCTGTCTTGCGTCGGCGACGGTGAACGCGACCTCTGCACCAACATCTTCATCGTCAGACGTCGTGTAACGGCCAACGCCCACGAGTTCGCCGTCGGCGATGGCCACGAACGCCATCTCGTCGCGATAGTCAATGGCGGTGAACGTCGTCAATTCTTCATCCGTGAGCTCTCGCTTGACCCGGAAGAACCGGAAGTAGCTCGTCTCGGTCGACATGTTGTTCACAAACTCTTGAAGCGCAACGGTGTCGCTCGGGACAATCGGACGAATCCGAACCGTCGTTCCGTCCTTCAGGACGGCGTCTTCCTCCCAATCCGCTGGGTATCCCTTCGGTGGATCGACGATCGACGTTGGTATTGAGGTGTTCGGCACAAACCCATTGTCGCAGAGCGCCGTCACCTAGGCACGAGTCGGACGTCGGACGTCGGACATCGGACATCGGCTATCGGAATTCAGAAGACCGGCAGGCCGAAGTCAAGGCGTCAAGCGCCGGAAGTCAGTGCGGCGGGATCGAGGAAGGCTGAGAGCTCTCTGAGCGCATCGGGAGCAACCGAGTAGTAGGCCCACTTTCCTCGCTGCTCACGCTCCACGAGACCTGCCTCGTGAAGGATCTTCAGGTGGTGGCTCACCGTGGGTTGGCCGACCCCGAGGGGGTCAGCAAGATCGCACGCACAGTGCTCGCTTTGGGATGAAAGCATGCTGAACATCCGCTGGCGGGTCGGATCTGAGAGCGCCTGCAGCCGACGTGCCATCGCCGTGGCATCCGCTTCGTTCAGCGGCTCGCAACAGAGCGGTTCACAACAAGATTCCATGGCTTGATTATATATCGACAGATATCGATATGTTGTGCTATTGTTACATCGACAACCATCGATATGAGGAGATTCATGATGGCAAACACAGCACAGGCAACGCCCACGACCGGCAGGATTCAGCTTGCACTCAACGTCGAGGACCTGGAAGCGTCGACACGTTTCTACTCAGAACTGTTCGGTACCGCACCGGTCAAGGAACGCGACGGATACGTCAACTTTGCGATTGCCGAGCCACCCCTGAAGCTGATTCTCTTCCAAGGTGGCGAGGGGGGAACGATCAATCACCTCGGCGTGGAGGTCCCATCGAGCGACGGTGTCAAGGCAGCGATCAGCCGACTCGAGCTGACAGGGATGGAGCTCGACGTTGAAGACGAGGTGACCTGTTGCTACGCGACCCAGGACAAGGTGTGGGCGACAGCCCCTGATGGCGAACGCTGGGAGTACTACACGGTTCTTTCCGATGCCGAGCAGATGGAATCGGACTCGTGTTGCGAAACGTCCTCCGCAGACGCCGAACCAGTGAAGGCAGCCTGCTGCTGAAGGAGACCCTTCCCGCCTGTCATCCCCACGCTTGCACAACAATTCCCGATCCTGGCGACCAATGGCGCTCCTCCGTTCACAAGAGGGACGCCACTGGTCGGTCGTCGGTCATCGGTCATCGGTCATCGGTTCCTGACGTCCGATGTCCGATGTCCGATGTCCGATGTCTGACGTATAGAACTGACAGAGGTTGCTTACATCGGGGCTCCTAGGAAAGGAGTACTCGATGACCGAGCACGAACAGAACCGGCTGGTCCGCCACCGATTGGCGATCCTGCGACACGCACAAGAGGTGACCGG
>QQUL01000296.1 GCA_008501565.1 Armatimonadota bacterium | reverse complement strand
CATCGGCGACATCCGGGACCGTGCAGACGAAGGCCATCCACCCGACATCGCACTCTTCCCGCAAACCGGGCTCCTCGCCGAACTGGCAACCGCAGGTTTCGTCGTCCCACTCCGCACGAACGTCCGGAAAGCCGATACCGAATCAATCCTACCCTCAGTCGTCGAGGCCGTCACCACCGACCGCGGACTCGACGGTGTCCCTTTCCGCGTCAACGTCAAGAGCCTCGTGTGGTACCGCCCGGACGTGTTCGACGAGTACGGTGACGTCGACGTGTTCGTGCTCCCCTCCGCTCGCGGTGATCCACCTATCCTCATCGGCGGCGAGGTCGCCTGCCATGACGAACCGGGACGAGACATGGGAACTCGTCAGCTTCCTCGCATCAACCGCCGCGGCAGAAGTGTGGGCGGGCATCGGAGGATTCATCGCACCTCAGGCCGACTGAGCCTGCATGAAATCCGGGTAGGTTCATAGCGTCGCGAACGGCCGATCGACCAGAGCGAACCCGATGGCGCCGACGATGCCATACAGACCAACGGGGAACATGCGTCCGTCTGCATCTCCTCATCCGACTCGCTTTACGCAGCGTGAAGTATCACATGAGGCGCTACACCAAGTTGCCAAGATCATTGTCACGAATCCGTGGCGATCGTTCTCAGTTCGACCCATTGGGTATCTGAGAGCATCTTGATTGCATGCTGGGGAACACGGACATGGGCTTCAGCGAGATCAGCCGCCTTGTTGACGTCACCTGCAATGGCGGCGTCAAGGATCCGGCGGTGTTCCGCAACCGATAGACTGATTTCACCACGCAACTTCACCGACACGTGACGATATCGACCCATCTGGGCCGTGAGACTTTCGTAGAACCTTGTGAGGTGCGTATTGTCCGCAGCATCAACGAACATGCGGTGGAATCGTCCGTTTGCCTCGAAGAAGACGTCTATGTCATTTCGGGTGGCCGCTTCCTCCATGGCCGCGCACACAGCGGTCATTTCTTGGACCAGAGGCGGTGTCAGCTTCGGAACAGCAGCCCGTAGCGCGAACCCTTCGAGCCCTTCCCGCATTTCGTACGCGTCGAGAAACTCGTCTTTGGTCAGCTCCGATACCCGTGCACCCCGATGGGGGCGTAACTCAATGAGTCCTTCCGCACCGAGACGGCCGAAGGCCTCACGAACGGGGCCCCTGCTGACCCCCAGTTCCTCAGCCGCCGCAACCTCATTGAGTTCGGTTGAAGGCTGGTATCGGCCCGAAAGAATCTCAGCGCGGACGTGCTCGTATACCTGCTGACTCAGGGTTCTGTTCTCAACGGCCACCAAGCAATCCCTCCATTTGTAAACACCACGACGAGATTCCGGCAGAATCGGTGGGATCGCACGAGTTCATTCCAATTGTGCGCAACAACGATCCGTAACGGAAATCACTGTCCATCACTTTAGTATCTGGTATGAAATGGGGGACGCTCTGGCGTGGTACTTGTTGGCTTGTAGGTTGACGGTGTCGGGTTCGGGGTGTTGTGGAGGAACAGCTAGGGCAGGCCGATCTACACCGTGAGCTGCGAGCTCGTGTTAGCACTTGGCCGCCCCTGCGACTGGCCCGACTGCGCTGTGAGCGCGAATCCGTTTTTGTCGTGTCCGCCCGGTGGTTCGTCAACCCAGATGAGTGAGAGGAGCTACAGACATGAGATCGATCGGGATGGATGTGCATCGTTCCACCTGGGTCCCACCCGATTCCACAATCACGCTACGTGTGCTGTTAGCGTTCATCTCAGAGATGCCCTCCTTATCAGGTAACTTGCTGGCTCAACACCTGCAGTATCCCTTACCAGGAGGGCGTTTCCGCGGAACCCGACACTCAACCGATCACACCACGTGAAGAGTCGGGGCTAGCGGCGAGAGGGTTCGATGTAGGGCTTGAGGTACTCCTGCGATTCCACCCCGGCGAGCGCCAGGTTGATATCACTGAGGGCGAAGCCACGGGTGTTCAAGAGTCCGAAGTCAAAGGTCCCGGTGTTGGATCGTACAAACCCAAGCGCTCGGTGGTAGTGGCGGATCGCACCCGAGACACTTCCAGTCACACTGATCATCTTGATGTTCAAGTAGTAGGGGCTTATGGTGCCTGGGTCGGTGGTTCCAATCCCGATCTCGACAACTCGCCCCCCGCGCCGCGTCAATTCCATCGCCTCCTCGAATGCGGCCACTGGTCCCGCACAATCAAGGACGATGTCAGCGCCCCGGCCATTGGTCAGGCACATGACGATGTCGCGGCGTTCCTCGGCGCTTGTCGCGGTGATATCAACGACTTGATCCGCTCCCCAAGAACTCCCAATCTCAAGACGATCTTGAGGAGCGCCGAGGAGGATCACCTTGGCCGCTCCTGAACGGCGCGCCACCGCCGTTGCGTACAGACCTACGGCGCCACTTCCCATGATTGCGACGGTATCGGTTGGTAGGACAGGTCCCGTTTGAGTGAGGCGTTCAAAGCCATGCATGATGGTTCTGAGCGCACATGTGGTCGAGGCCACGACCGCCGGATCAAGCTCTTCAGGTACTCGCAGGATGTTGCATTCGGGCCGCACATAAACGAGCTCAGAAAAAGTCCCGGTGAGGTGTGGGCTCTCGGTCATGGGACCCCAACCGTACATTCGAGTGGCCTCGCACAGGGTGGGCTGCCCGGCGATCGTGCACCAATAGCAACTGCCACACCAAGGGTACGAGAAGACAATCCGGTCACCGGCGCTTATTGGCTGGTCGTTGGCATCTCGGTCGCGGCCACTCATAGCAATGACAGTGCCCACCGATTCGTGTCCGGCAATCAGTGGAATCTGGGCGCCAGGGAGACGGCCCCTTTGAATGTGTACGTCTGTCCCACAAACTGTGGCGCATTCCACCTTCATGAGAACGGCCCCAGGTTCGAGCGGGGGGACGACCAATTCCTCGAGAACGAGCGGCTGGTCATATTCCTTCAGCACGGCGGCCAAGCTCACCTTCGGATAAGTTGCCATCGGAATCAACGCCTCACTGTGGTTCTATCTCGTGCTCTGACGTTCATGTACCGTACAGTTCAAGTAGGTTGCCGTCCGGATCCCGGAAGAAGACGAGTCGCTCGATATCGTTGCCGGGTTCGGCTGGCATGATTGGAGAGAGAAACTCTACGCCTAGTTCCTGCAGCTCAGCATGAGTCGTATCGAGATCCTCGACCACGAAGGCAACATACCGGATGCCGAGGTAGTCGTCTATCAAGCCACTGGTAGGTGCAGCCTCCTTCTTCAGTTGTACGATTTTCAGAGCGAGTGGACCGAGACTGAAGATACGGAATCGGAACCCACGCTCGGAACAAGCAGAGGTCGCTGCCTTGTCGTCAGAGACTGTGACCGACTTGATCTCTACCATTCCGAGGACGTCGCGGTAGAACCGAGCAGCCCGTTCAAGGTCGGAAACGGCCAGTGCTAGGAACAGTTGTGTATCCGAACGCATCTTCATACAGCCTCCTTTGTGTATACAATTGACTGTTGACAGTCTACACGAGAGGGTGAGGTGGCGAGTTTGTCTGGCTCCACGCTGGAGAGCCTCTACTACGATCGGGGTTTCGGCGGTTCTATCGGCTTCGGTCGGGTTCCGGCCCTCATCGTGGTTGATATGCAGCTCGGATTCACTGATCCCGCGCTGCCACTCGGCTCGAATCAGGATCGCGAGATTGAGAACATTCAGAAGCTGCTCGAGGTATTTCGGCAGAATCAGCTTCCGGTCCTGTTTCTTGCCATCCGCTACCATGAGGAGAACTGCACCGATGCTGGGGTTTGGAGGTTCAAGAACTCTGGTGTCACAACCATGGGAGCTGGAAGTGCCAATACGGACCTCGATCCCCGCCTACAGAGGTCAGACACGGAGCCAACGCTCTTTCGCCGATACCCGTCAGGCTTCTTCGGCACGGAATTGTCCACTTGGCTCACCCTTCGTGGTGTCGACACTGCGGTGATCGTTGGTTGCACAACAAGCGGCTGTGTCAGGGCGACGGTGGTAGATGCCCTTCAGCACGGTTTCCGTCCGATCGTTGCTGCTGACGCCGTCGCTGATCGGTCTTCTGATGCCCACAACCAATCGCTCGTCGATATGGAAGCAAAATATGCCGACGTATTGGGCACTCAACAAATTGTCGAAGTTGTCAATGGTCAGGTGACCGGCAACCAGTCAGGGGGTGACCGTTGACCACCACGGCAGACACCAGCTCCGGTTTCGATTCACGCACTTGGGGCATGCTTATCGGGGGCGAGATCGTTGGCGCAGATTCCGGCAAGTACGAGGATGTAACCAATCCAGCCACCGGCGGTGGTCTCGGAAGGGTCCCGGTCGGCGACACGGCTGATGTGGATCGGGCTGTGACTGCAGCCACTGAGGCATTCGGTGAGTGGCGGGACGAGGCCCCTTTGTATCGGGCGGCAGTGTTGCGCCAGATAGCAGACACTCTTCTTGAGAATCGGGACGAGCTTTCGCATCTGGATTCCCTCGATAACGGCAGTCCGCTTCACGAGATGCGCAACGACATTGACATCGCCTCGTACCAATTGCAGTACTTTGCCGGACTCACCCTTGAAGTGTGCGGAAAGACGGTTCCTACTGTGCCAGGCATCCACCAATACACGTCCCGCGAACCCTACGGTGTCGTTGGTCGTGTCGTTGCCTTCAACCATCCCCTGCTCTTCGCTGCAAGCCGCATCGCTGCTCCTCTCGTCGTCGGCAACACGGTTGTCCTCAAACCATCGGAACACACGCCTCTCAGCACCCTGCGCATGGGTGAGTTGCTGACTGACATCATCCCGCCGGGTGTCTTGAATATCGTCACCGGCGTCGGGGCGGTCGTCGGCGACGCTTTGGTTCGTCATCCCCAGGTTCGTCGAATTGGGTTTACCGGCAGCCATTCCACCGGAAAGAAGATCCAGATCACCGCTGCCGAGTCCCCGGTGCTCACGACGGTCAGCCTTGAGCTCGGGGGCAAGAATCCCATCATTATCTTTGACGATGCCGATCTACCCGCTGCCGTGGAGGGTGCCATCAGAGGTATGAACTTCACTTGGCAAGGTCAGTCCTGTGGGTCGACCTCTCGTGCTTTTGTGCAGCGTGCCATCTACGACCAGTTCTGCAATTTGGTGGCCGAGCGTCTCGACGACATGGCGGTGGGTAATCCGCTCGATGAAGGCTCAGATACAGGAGTCATCGCCTTCGCTGGACACTATGACCGGGTGTGTGGCTTCATTCAGCGGGCGATCGACGATCCGGAGGTCACGCTTCGAGCCGGCGGCCTTCCATCGGACGAGAACTCGGAAATCCGCCATTGGATTCGTCCCACCCTGTTCACCACCGAAAGTGACCGTGCTGAGGTCGTGCGCGAGGAAGTCTTCGGACCTGTTTTGGTGGCTCTGCCCTTCGACGAATACGACGAGGTGATCGAGCGGGCCAACTCCACCAACTATGGACTGACGGCTAGCGTTTGGACATCAAATCTTGGTGTGGGGCTGTCAGCTGCCAAGGACATCGCTGCAGGATACGTGTGGGTCAACGGTTCCGGCGCACACGTACCCGGGGCTCCCTTTGGTGGCTACAAGGACAGCGGCATCGGCAGGGAAGAAGATATTGATGAACTCTTCAGCTACACCCAGCTCAAGAGTGTGGTGATTCGACACTGATTCACGTGCCGCCATGTCAGCCAAATGTCCTGTCGCGGACATGGACGGCACGTGCTTCGAGCGAATCGCAAGTGTTTGTGACCATTCGGCGTCCGCACGGTCAATGCCCGTTC
>QQUL01000290.1 GCA_008501565.1 Armatimonadota bacterium | reverse complement strand
GGATCCTCGGCGTCCGGGGTGATCACGACGTAACCGATTTCTCCTTCACGGACGAAGCCGTATTGCTCGCGTGCGACGCGTTCGATTTCTTGATCAGTGAGCAACGCATCGACATCGGCGGACAGTTCAGCGTTGCGTGCCTCGATGAGCTCCAGTTCTGCCAACGCCGCGTTCACCTGGTTCTCCCGCGCAAGGTATTGCTGAAGAGGAAGCACACCGGAGACAACGAGTCCAAGGGAAATCAGCAGCACGACGAACAGCAGCGTCGGCCACCGCGAGCGCTTCTTTCGCGCCGTGGCCGGCTGTGCAGCCTCTTCTTCACGTATGAGGGTCTCGGTCATAGGAACTTTCGGAATCGATCCCAACCTGCGTATCTCGCATCTTCGCCGAGATCCTCTTCAATGCGAAGCAATTGGTTGTATTTGGCAGTGCGTTCCCCACGGGCTGGAGCACCGGTCTTCATCTGTCCAGCGTTGGTGGCGACGGCAAGGTGGGCGATGAAGGAATCCTCGGTTTCTCCCGACCGATGACTCACCATCGCACCGTACGAAGCGCGCTCAGCAAGTTCCATTGCGTGGAGCGTCTCTGACAGGGAGCCAATCTGATTGACCTTGACCAGGATCGCGTTCGCCACGTTCTCATCGATGGCCCTACGAAGGAGATCCACATTCGTCACGAGCAGATCATCACCGACGATCTGTGACCGCGATCCGAGTTTGGACGTCAGGGTCGCCCATCCACTCCAATCGGCCTCGTCCAACCCGTCCTCGATGGACACGATCGGATAGGCGTCCACCAACGAGCCAAGATGCTCAACCATCTGATCTGATGAGAGGGATGCTCCCGACAGGTGGTAGGAGCCGTCGCGGAACAACTCCGTTGCCGCCACATCAAGGGCGAAGCTGATCTGTTCTCCCACGACGTATCCGGCACGCTCCACCGCCTCGATGAGTGTTTCGAGCACATCGGTATCGCTGTCGAGGTCGGGCGCAAAACCACCCTCATCCCCGACATTGGTGGCGTGGCCACGTTCGGACAGCACGGTACGCAGCGAGTGATACACCTCAACGCCTGCGCGAACTGCCTCCCGGAAACTCGGCAGCCCACCAGGTACGAGCATGAATTCCTGCGTATCAATCGAATTGGCGGCATGGGCCCCACCGTTCACAACGTTGAAGCATGGGGTCGGGAGGGTTCGTGCGTTCGCTCCTCCCAGATATCGGTACGTGGGGAGATCAACGCCGGCTGCAGCGGCGCGTGCGGTCGCAAGCGACACCGCCAGGATCGCATTCGCACCAAGATTGGCCTTGTTCGGTGTCCCGTCAAGGTCCA
This sequence comes from Armatimonadota bacterium, assembly GCA_008501565.1. Lineage (GTDB taxonomy): Bacteria > Actinomycetota > Acidimicrobiia > Spongiisociales > UBA5794 > UBA5794. Next base: position 4,474 of record QQUL01000290.1, on the reverse strand, counting down.
CCATGATCTGATCCACGGCTTCCTGACGGGTGGCATCCATCCCGATCAGGGAATCGGCGATGGATCCGTTGACGTTCGCGACGGCGGTCAACACGCCCTTTCCGCCGTAGCGACTGCCACCGTCACGGAGTTCTACCGCTTCAAGTGCTCCCGTGGAGGCACCGGAAGGAACTATTGCCCTTCCGAATCCTCCACCATCGAGGCGCACTTCGGCTTCAACGGTCGGGTTGCCCCGAGAGTCGAGCACTTCACGGGCACGGATGTCGATGATGGTTGTTGATGTCATGTGCGCCTGAGGGTAGACGCTGATCCGGGCTGGTCAGGACTTTCGCGGGGCAACGAGCGCTCCGCTCTCTTGGCTTTCTGCCACGCTGCGTCCTTCTCGGAATCGGATGCCTCAGCCATTGAGCTCCCCGCCTGTGCAAGTTCGGCTTCCATGGCGCGAAATCGAGCCATGAACCGGTCAACGCTCATGCGAAGCGCAACCTCGGGATCAACACGAAGGAACCGGGCGAGATTCACCGCAGAAAAAAGAATGTCACCCACCTCGTGGAGGACCGCCTCGGGGTCATCTGCGGCAGCGAGCTCGTCGATTTCGGCTCGAAGCACCGCCACAACCTCGTCGGGTTCCGACCAGTCAAAACCGACACTGTTCGCGCGCCCCTGGGCTTTGAGAGCCCGAGCGACGCCCGGCATCCCAGCCGGAATGTCGTCCATGAGACTCAGACGCTGCTTTTCCTCGCGTTTGATGTCTTCCCAATTGGAGAGCACCTCGGCTGCGTCTGCAACCTCAACGTCGCCGAACACATGCGGATGACGTGCCACAAGCTTGCGGCGAATACCCTCCGCCACTTCGTCCACATCGAACGCACCGGCCTCGGAGGCAAGCGTTGCGTGGAACACCACCTGAAGGAGCAGATCACCGAGTTCCTCTTCGACCTCGGCGTATGCCCCGAAGTCAGCGTCCCCTTCGGGGGCATCCATCGGGAGAGCGATGATTGCATCGGCAGCCTCGTAGGCCTCCTCTATCAGGTGGGTCAACAGGGTGTGATGGGTCTGCTTCTTGTCCCACGGACACTCACGCCGCAAGATGCGATTCGTTGCGATGAGGCCGAGAAGGCCCACATCGGTTGGTTCCACGAACACCGTCGTCCTTGCTCCGGCGTCGAAGGTGGCGAGACCCCCGACGGTCGATGCGGCGACGACCTCGTCTGGATCGCCGAGCCTGTCAAGGATGGTGATCGGATGATCGGGATCAAGAACGCGACCGAGGGCAACGGAGACGTCGGCTGCCCTCAGTACCGAGTCGACTTGGGTGATGACGGTTGGAAGATGAAGAGGGAGGGGGTCATGTAGCGTCCGCGCATCGACAACCTGTAGCCCGTCGGCAATCGGATCAACTCCAACTGCTGCATAGACGAGGTCAAGGAACGACAGTCCCGGTAGAACTCGAATGGGGAGTCCGGCCTCGGCGGACGTTGATCTCAGCAGGGCCACGGCTCGCTCGCCGACGGCGGCGCTCCCGGGCACCGCATATACAACCGGACCCGCGGACGCGGCCTCCACCACCCGATCGACGATGGATCGATACAGTTCGTCGTAGTCCGTGTGCCGATCGTAGAGGTCATCACACGATTCCACGGATCTTGACTCTGCGAGGGCGGAAGCGGCCGGATGGCGAAGCGTTCGGAGGATCACCCTGTTGGATGGGTCGGTGAGTGCAGAGCGCTGGTGTTCATCGAGATACTCGAGCCCTGACGGGCCGAGGCCGATGACCGTGATCGACATCAGGGGGACGATGGCGGCGGGGTGATTGCGTCAGCCTCAGGGTTCCACGTCCCGATCTGCGACCGGACCGTGATGTCGGCTTGGGAAAGAACGCCGTTGTACCAAGTGGTCAGTTCGGTGTCGAGGATGGCTGCCGACACCCACCGTGACGGGTCCGCCGCCAACTCCTCAAGGGATTCAGGTTGGTCCCGTGAATCGATGAGGAGCACGTGGAACCCGAATTGTGAGGGAACGGGTCCCGATATCTCGCCAATCGGCGCACCCTGCATGGCTGGTGCGAGCTCCTGTCCGAACGAGTAGACGGATACCGGACATGGCAGCACACCGCCGGGTGATTGCTGGTCAAGGCTCACCTCGTTGGCGATGGTGGCGAAGTCCTCACCCGCTTCGAGACGAGCCATGACGTCAGCGGCCTCGTCCTCGGTGGCGACGAGAATATGACTCGCGCATACGGTGACGAGCAGTTCGGGGTTGTTGTTGTACACCGAATCAAGGAACTGCGGGTCGCTCAGAATCGCATCAGAAACTTCCTTGGCGAGCAGCTGTTGGGTGTAGAGGTAGTGCTCCGTTGCGGCTCGGTCTCGCCCATCTGCGACACCAGCATCAATACTGACCTGGATGTTCTGTTGCTGCTCGGGCGGGAGCGACTGCACGAAGGCGTCGATCGCTTGCTGACTCGACAGATCGTCAAGCCCGAAGTCTGTCGCTGCGGCATGCAGGAGAGCCTCCTGGATGATGAGGAGCGACAGCGCGTCACGGAACTCGTTTGAGGGAACCGTTCCTTCTTCGGCGTCGAGGCCGGCGAGCGCATAGACGCCCTCATCCTCAATGGCCGTTCCGTCAACCACGGGCGCTGAGGTGATGGAGGCGGTCGCAGCCGAACACCCCACAGCGAACAGTGCAAGAACAGATGCGATGACGGCAAGGCGGCGCAGGGCGAGTTGTGGCGTGGAGGACATGGTTCTCTATCTGGTGTCGTCTGATTGAGCATCGGGATCATCCGGTGCTGGCCACATTCTACGGAGGAAGTCGGCAATCACACCTGCTGCGGTGCTCCCGGTCGCAAAGGACGCGGGCAGATACAGCGTGTTGGAGCGAACGAGAGCTCCCCGGGCGATCCGTTCGAGGCGAACCTCTTGCGATGCTTTCATTGTCACAGGACCGATCCTTATCTCCTTGCGGTTCGCCACGACCTCCTCGATTCCGATGCGCATCGCCTCGACTCTCAATCGGGCAACAGCGATCAGAGCGACAGCGCTTTCAGGCAGCGGCCCGAAGCGGTCCTGCCATTCGGCCACGACATCGTCAACCTGGCTCTCCGTTGTGGCACCCGCAAGCCGCCGATACGCCTCAAGACGCGCCTCAATGCCAGGGGCGTAGTCCTCGGGAAGGTGAGCGTCGACCATGAGGTCGATCCGGATGGGTTCAGGCTCGGGCTCAGGTGGTGTCTCCCCTTTGAGTTCGAGGACCGCGTCGGCAACCAGCTCGGTGTACAAATCGATACCCACGGCAGCGATGTGGCCCGATTGGGTTTCCGACAGGATGCTCCCCGCTCCCCGAATCTCGAGGTCTCGCATCGCAAGTTCGAACCCGCTTCCGAGATCTGAGAACTGACCGATCGCCTCAAGTCTGCGATAGGCGTTCTCGCCGAGCCGTTCCTCGGAGGGGTGGAACAGGTAGGCATAGGCACGTTGGCTTGACCGACCGACCCTGCCGCGCAGTTGGTAGAGCTGGGCCAATCCCAGCCGATCCGATCGCTCGACGATCAGGGTGTTGACCTGGGGAACGTCAAGGCCGGACTCGATGATCGTTGTAGCAACCAACACGTCGGATTCGTGGTTCCAGAAGTCGAACATGACCTGTTCGAGTTGTGCCTCTGCCATCTGTCCGTGGGCGATCGCAAACCGTGCATCCGGCACGAGATCGCGGAGTCGTGCAACGGCATGGTCAATCGACTGGACGCGGTTGTGGACCACATAGACCTGTCCTTCTCGCAGCATCTCGCGTCTGATGGCCGCAGAAACCGCCTTCTCGTCGTACGGTCCGACGTAGGTGAGTATCGGATGTCGGTCCTGGGGTGCGGTGCGGATGTTGCTCACGTCTCGGATGCCGGTGAGCGCCATCTCGAGGGTTCGGGGTATCGGTGTTGCGGTGAGCGTGAGTACGTCGATGCTTGCCCGCATCTCCCGGAGAGCGTCTTTGGCACTGACACCGAACCGTTGCTCCTCATCAACGACCACCAAGCCGAGGTCCTTGAACACGGTATCGGTCGACAACAGCCGGTGTGTGCCGACGACGATGTCGACGCTGCCGTCCTTGAGGCCCGCTATCACCTTTCGCTGCTGGGCTGGAGTGAGGAACCGTGACAGCATTTCGACCCGTATCGGATACGGCGCATATCTTTCTTCGAAGTTCGCAAAGTGCTGCTGGGCGAGGAGGGTGGTCGGCACCAGCATGGCTGCCTGCTTTCCCCCCTGCACCGCCTTGAACATCGCCCGGATCGCAACCTCGGTCTTGCCGTAGCCAACATCGCCGAAGATGAGACGATCCATCGGGCGATCCGATTCCATGTCCGCCTTCACGTCGAGAATCGCCTGCATCTGGTCAGGCGTCTCCTCGAACGGGAACGCCGCTTCGAACTCGTGCTGCCATGGGGTATCAGGGTCGAACGCGTGCCCGGAGGCTG
>QQUL01000194.1 GCA_008501565.1 Armatimonadota bacterium | reverse complement strand
GATGCTCGAGCGCCGTCCGTGACAATCGCGATGAAGCGGGCTGCGGCACACGCGATCGCTGATGCGTCGCCAGCGGACGAGTTGCTCCCCGATCCCTTGGACGTGTCCGTCCACCGAGCCGTCGCAACCGCCGTCGCCAAAGCAGCACCCCAGACCTAGTCGGAAAACCAACCGCACCGTGACTTCTGACTTCTCGCCGTCCCCCGGCTTGCGGGGGGCCGCGCCGAGCGGAGCGAGGCGCAGGGGGGCGGAGCGGCTCCGGTTGTCGGGAACCCGAAGCGGGTTCCATGGAGTTCATCAACCGATCTCTGGTCGTCCGACGTCCGACGTCCGACGTCCGACGTCCGACGTCCGACGTCCGACTTCTGTAATCCGGAGGGAGCGCAGCGACGGACTCAGATCACATCATCTTTGTCACGGTTTTGGGGGGACCAGAGCTCGGTCCAGATCAGGAACATCAGAGCTGCTGTTGCGATGGATACCCAGCTGATCGGCGTACCTGCCGCTGCGAGCATCGATGCGAGGACCAGAGCGGCAATGGTCCGAATGATCTTTTGAACCCGCCTGTTGGGGACCGGTCGATCAAAGCGGTCGCCATCCTCGACGTAGCCCGGGATATCGTCGTCCAAATAGGGATCCTCATATTCCATCCCGTGAAGGTACCTCTCACAGACGGCCGCTGCGACGATGGCTACTGCTGGTGGACGACAATCCAGATGGCGATGTAATGGCAGACAAATGCCGCCACGGTGAGCGCGTGAAAGAGCTCGTGGAACCCGAATACTCCGGGGACGAGGTCGGGTCGCTTGGTGGCGTAGATCACGGCTCCGACGCTGTAGAGCACACCGCCGACCACGATGAGGATGAATGCGGCGAGTCCCGCGCCGTCAATGAGCGGGTTCACGAACAGGATCGCGACCCAGCCGGTCACGACATACATCGTGGTCGAAAGCCAGCGTGGTGCTGTGATCCAGAACACCCTGAAGAACACACCGGCGATGGCCCCGGTCCACACAATCGCGAGCATCAACCTGGCCTGGTTCGGTGGAAGAGCAAGCACCGCAATGGGTGTGTACGTCCCGGCGATGATGAGATAGATGTCGGCATGATCCAATCGGCGCAGAACACTTTCCACACGCGGCGTCCAGTGGCCGCGATGGAGGAGTGCACTCACACCGAACAGGAGAGCTGCCGTGGCGACAAAGATCGCCGAACTCACCTTGGCTGACGTCGTGGGTGCCGTGGCGACCAGGACCACACCTGCGATCACGGTTATCGGGAATGTGATGGTATGCAACCAGCCGCGCAGCAAGGGCCTGGGTGGTGCCGATACTTGCGGGGAGATCACGCCACCGAGGCTAGCCAGAGGCGAGATCGGTGTGCTGCAGGATTTCAGTCGGATGGGACGGTTCTCGATGGCGGCGACAAACACCTGGTATCGCCTCGGATAGAACAGGTATGGCGTTCATGAAAGGGAGCTCCCTTGTACGCAAGGAGCTCCCGGTGGTCGGGGGGCGGCCTCTAAATGCCACTCTCCGACGGGCCATGGCGCGGTGACGGACATGTCGTATCGAGGTTGCGGGAAAGACGTGTAACACTTCGGGTGTCCTCGAACGAGTGTTGAGTATGAAAGAGCTTGTTGACTCGATCGCGCCCGTACCGCAAGATGCCGTCACCGGCTCGCCTGTGATCCGTGTTTCCGAGTCGTTCGACACCTTCTACAAGCGGGAATTCCGTTCGATGGTCTCACTGGCCTACGCAACGTCGAAGGGTTGGGCCGTTGCTGAGGACGTCGCCCAAGAAGCGCTAGCGGCTGCCTTTCACGATTGGGACCGGGTTGGCCGCCTCGACAACCCCGCAACGTGGGTGAGGCGTGTGGTCATCAACAAGTCGGTTGGAGTGGTCCGGCGACGGATGAGCGGTATCCGAGCACAGGCCCGCCTGCGCAGCGAACCGAGTCATGCCGACTTTCCTACTGTCTCGGCCGAGACCGAACATGTATGGGACGCGGTTCGGAAACTTCCACGAAGACAGCGCCAAGTTGTCGCTCTTCGCTTCATTGACCAGCTGACGTTTGAGGAGATCGGCGACGTTCTCGGCTGCTCGAAAGACACCGTCAATACCCACCTGCGACGTGCCAAATCGACATTGGCGCATCGATTGGGGTCCGAGGAGACATCATGAGCAATATCGACACTCTGCTCGAACGTTCCGCGGCCGAAATCCGCGACGCGTCCGCCACATTGGCGGATCGAGACTGGCATGACGCCGCCGCGTCAAGACCGACCTCTGGTCGCGCGACCTTGGTGTTGGCGGCCTTCGCCGCCACAATCCTGCTTGTTGGTGGGACGGCTCTGGTATCCAGTGGGAAATCCGGCCAGGCGTTCAACGACCTGTCGGACGGTTCGGTGAATGGACAGGTATCTCCCGTGACCGACGAGATCACTCCGCCACAACCGCATCCGCCATTCAGTCTGCTGACGCAGTTCGCAAGCTCGCTGTCGACGGGGTTACCGCATCGTCGGAGCTGTCGCCCGGTTTCGCGGCCGCGAACCTCATCGATGGTGACCCGGCCATGCCATGGAACGATGCCAGCCTCAGTGGAGCAGGTGCCGTCCTGACCTTCGACCTTGGTGAACCTGTCTTCCTCGACACGATCGTGATTCACAACTACGACAACCCAAGGGACCCGAGAAGCTTCAAACGGAACGCCCGCGTGAAGGAGTTCGACGTCGAGTATCACACTGAGCACGGCACGATGCGCTTGAAGGCGACCGCTCCCGATACCGCGGCGCCGTTCACCGTCTCCATCAACGCACTCCACGACGGTCCCCTCGTGATCCGAGTCGCCTCCGTCTGGCCTGCCGAAGCCGTGGACGACGCCCCACCGTTCCTCGAACTCTCCGTAGGTGAGGTCGAGTTCTTCGGAAGTGCCATCACTGACGAGTGGATGGAATCTGCGATCCGGGAGGCGAAGCAGACCGTTGCTGCGTTCGAATCCGAGATCGCGACCCTCACATCTGCACTTGAAACAGCACCCCCGGAAGCCGCACAAGAGATGCAAGACAAACTTGCCATCGCTGATGCCGGCCTTGCCGAAGCCGTCCGTAGTCTCCTCGAATTGGAGAAACGAGTCACGCTGATCAACCAGTCGGGAGCCAACCGTCCGTAGCGCGAGAATGCTGCCGGGGCCGATCGTGGCCACCAGGACGCATTGAGAGGTGCACACGCTAAACCGGTGGTCCACGGACTTAGGAGGTGGATCTGGCCCGTCTGATCTCAGTCGGTGACGGGTTCTGCTCCATGTCGGAGAGCTTGTGCACCGGCGCTTGAAGGATCAACTCCTCGCGCCAGGAGGATGGATTCAAGTGCCGCGATCCTGGTGTTCAACCCGTCCAGCGGACTTGCCGCTTTCGCCTTGAGCGTCAGCTCCACCATCTCTGCGCTGACTGCCCCGGCAGCACTACCCGACCCTCCCGGGCCAGACATCATGTTGCGCCCGGCCTGATTCTTGACCTCCGCATCGCGTTGCTTTCGCATGCTCCGTAGCTCGTCCATCACATCTTGGGTGGGGCGCTGCTCATCAAAATCGGTCTGGAAGCGACCGGCCTCAACTCTCAACTCGTCCTGACGCTTGAGAAGTTCATAACGCTTGGCAAAATCGTCGTCGTCGAGAGCGATCATGGCATCCAGAACTGACCCAAGGTCCCTGTTGATTTCCTCAAGAGTTCTCATGTGGGGATCGTATATCAAGCGGCTGCTTCTCACAATGCCCAGCACGGCAGCGGGCCTGGGAGCCTTGGGCGAGGGTCTCACCGGTGACCCTTGGAACGCGGTCTGAGCGTCGATTCTCGGCAGGATGGTGTCAATCTACACGTCGGACAGGTGTGCGAGCTTATCCGGATTGAGACTGGCACGAACGGCGGTGATCAAGCCGTCTCTCACCTCGAATGTAACGATTCCGATGGCGTGGCCCTTGAACACACCCATCACAGACGGTTCGCCATTGACCCTCACAATCCGAACCTCCATTCCCTCGGGTGCCTGTGGCGACACCCCGATGAGATGGCGGGCCACCCGACGAGCTCCGTGGAGCGGGTGCCTTGCTGCTCTGGCCTTGCCGCCACCGTCTGAGACGAGGAGCACGTCTTCGGCGAATATCTCGGTGAGTCCTTCGAGATCACCCTGCCCGATGGCTTCGAGATATCGAGAGATCAGCTGCGATTCGACTTCCGTCTGCACCGGCGCGCGTTGGAGGTCGCCAGCGCGTCCGCGGGCGCGTCTCGCTATTTGGCGCACGTTGTCCGGGCTCTTGTCGACGATGTTGGCGATTTCGGCATAGTCGAGATCGAAGACGTCCCTCAAGAGCAGAACCGCTCGCTCGACTGGGTTGAGACGTTCGAGGACAGCCATCGCAGCCATTGACAGCGAAATGGAATCGACCGCGATATCGGCGGGGTCGGGCTCAAAGGAGGAAAGGATCGGCTCAGGGAGCCACGCACCGACGTATTTCTCGCGCCGCCTCTGCGCCGATCTGAGTCGATCAATGGCGAGGCGTGTCGTTACGGTGGTCAAGAAAGCAGGAGGCGAATCGATCTCAGTGACATCCACCTCGGCCCATCTGAGATACGCATCCTGCACGACGTCCTCGGCCTCCATGACGCTGCCAAGCATCCCATAGGCAATGCTCTCAAGCCGCCCCCGGTTTCGTTCGAATATCTCAGCGTCCACAGGAACAGATCCTCAGCGGTTGCGGACGATTTCCGCCCAGCCGTCCAGGGCCGAACTGTACTTGGGCCGCCATCCCGTTGCTTCCTTGAAGAGACCGTTCGACACCCGGTGGGAAACCGTCAGCAGACGTGTTGCCCTTCCGACCGCAAGGTTGCTCACCCAGGCTGGAACCTGTCTCGGGTGGCGAACACCGAGCTCCTCAGCGATCGTTTCAAGTATCACGCGAGAAGACTGCGGCTGGTCGTCTGTGACGTTGTATGTACCGTCCGGAGCCGTGAGGGCCGACACAACGGCCGAGCCAGCGTCGTGAGTATGGAGGCTGGAAACGAAGTTCAGACCATTCCCAACAATGGGGAGCTTCCGGTTTTCGACGGACTCAATGAAGTCCGCGGAGGCACGGCCGGGGCCGTATACCCTCGCCAGTCTGAGGACGACGCCGATTCCACCGCTCGCGCGGAACCGATCCACATGCCGCTCGGCTTCCAACGCCGAGTCGAGAACGTCCCATACCGGCCGAATGGGTGAGCCCTCATCGAGCCATTGGCTACCGCCATCGGCATACGCGAACGCGACGGACTGCTGGACGAATCTCTCGACTCCCGAGGCGATGGCCGCATCGACAAGATGTGACGTTGCCTCAGACCGCAGGCGGTCATTCATCGCCCATGATTGCCGTTTGGTCATTGCCGACTGGGCGGGGATCGCAGTAGCAAAATGAATGATGGTGTCCACTCCCTGTACCGAGTCGAAGACTGCTGCTCGGTCCAGCAAGTCAACGGTCAGAGCGCGTGCTCCCTGTTCGTTCGCCAACGCCGCGTCGGCATCAGATCTGGTTGTCACCGTGACGTGGTCGCCCTCCGCCAGAAGGCGCGGAAGTGCTTCCGAACCGAGAACTCCGGTGGCCCCAGTGAAGAGAATCTTCATCGCATGTCCTTTCTACGAGTTGAGTAGATTCCAGCCAACGCCGACGCAGGGATCAGAACAAAGGTTGCGAGCGCCACGGCCTGGGCCATTGCTGATCCTGTTGAGAAGGAGTTGAAGGTCTTGAGGTGAGAGCCAAAGTGCAGTGCACCAAACACAAAGAAG
>QQUL01000119.1 GCA_008501565.1 Armatimonadota bacterium | reverse complement strand
GCCGAGACCAACTGTTTGAGGAACCGTGACCTGCTCCTGCGAATGTGGCTCGCTCGACGCGTCCTCCGGCACTATCAGAGCAGCGAGAACATAGAGCACCAAACCCACGCCCCCGGCCATCGTGGCGCAGATGAACGCGGCGCGGACATAGATCGATCGATACCCGAGGCGCTCAGCGATGCCGCCCGCGACACCCGCCAAGAGCCGATCATCGACACTGCGATGGAACGGCCATGCGAACTGGCGTCCTTGGGTTGTTGCGGTCACGGTGTGTGGTCCTCGCGTGGCGGCTGCATCATCAGCCTCAGAATGGTGTCACAGCTGTACGAAACTCACAACTAGGGGAGACCCTGAGTCAACCCTGAGGTATCAGGATTGTCGGGGATGGTTCCCGATAGCCTCGAGGCGAGGAATCGTGAACGATGGCAGCATGACAGATACACAAAACACTCAGACAGTCCCGCCAGGGCGCACGTTGCGTCGCTCGCAGGACGACAAGGTCCTCGCTGGCGTAGCCGGAGGTCTCGGACAGCATCTCGGAATCAACGCATGGTGGTTCCGATGGGCATTCATCTTTCTCGCCTTTGCAGGTGGGGCAGGTGTGCTCCTGTACATCGCAGCATGGATCTTCATTCCAGAACCCGGAGAAGACGAGACGGCCGTATCGAGATGGCTGTCGACATTGGATTTCTCCGATGTGGGCACCGTGGTCGGCGTCGCCCTGATAGGCGCTGCGGCCTTGATCGTCGCCACGAACGTCTTCGACATCTCTGGTGCGTTCATCGCCGCAGGAGTCCTGTTCGCGATCGGGCTCATCCTCTACCGAGGAGGTATTGACGTCGGTGCGAAAGGGGATCCCCCGCCACCCGCTGCGCCACCTCCGTCGGACACACACTCTGACGATGATGACATGCCAACAACGAAGGTCGACGAGGACACACCGCTCACCGAGGAGGTGGGCGGTGTGCCTGCGACGGTGGCGGCAACTGCAGTTTCGACGGAGACGGCATCCGAATCCGCCCCTCCCACGCACACAGCCCCACGGCCGAAGAAGGAGAAGTCGATCCTTGGTCGCCTGACACTGGCGATCGCGCTCATCGTGGTTTCGTTGATGGCTCTCCTTGACGTGTCGGGGGTCTCCATCGGGAACGTCGGGGCCGGTGAATGGTTCGATCCCGTTCACTATGCCGCGGTCGCTCTCGGAATTGTCGGCGTAGGGCTGATACTTGGAGCGTGGATCGGGAAGTCCCCGATGCTCATTGTCGTCGGCCTCTTGATTCTCCCCATGCTGTTCATCACCGCCGTGTGGCCACGGTCATTTCCGTGGACCGCCGGCGAAATCGCTGTTCGCCCCTCGACGGTCTCACAGGTCGATTCGCCCTATGAGCTCGGTGCAGGCGAGATGATCATCGATCTGACTGCTCTGACGGTTGAAGAGCTCGCCGCGGTCGATTCTGTCGAAATGACTCTGGGTGCGGGTCGGCTCGAAGTTCGCGTCCCCGCCGATGTTGGGGTAGCGATTGAGGCTCGGGTCGGGATGGGAACGTTCGAACCGCTCAAGTTCGAGCGAGGAGGAATCGGGATTCACGAGGCAGTGGAGATAGGACCAGGGCCGATCGTCCTGCACATTGACGCAGAGGTTGGGGCTGGCACCATCGTGGTGCGGAACAGTGATCAAGTCCTGTCGAGCGACACCATCTTCGAAGAGGAAGACCTCGTCACGAGAGGGGCTACACCATGAAAAGGCACGCATTCGATCCGATCTCGTTCATCTTTGGCATCGTGTTCGTTGGACTGGCCGTGGCCGGTGTTGCGAGCACGACGACGGACTTCGATTTCCAAGCGTGGATCATCCCTGGCGCAGTTCTGTTGTTCGGTGTCGGACTCCTGCTTGTCGCCCTTCGCGGACTGCGCTCTCCCAGCTGACGGGTTCCGTCAGCCGACGCGTTCTGTGGGCTCCAGTAGTGAAAAACCCGGTACTGGAACCCTGGGTACGCGGAACTCCTAGTAGGCGCCGCCGAGCTTGGTGTGGTCCCAGGAGGTGACGGTCTTCGGTTCGACGATGACTGCCGTGTTCTTCACGGCGTGGGTCCCGAACGAAAGCCTGAGTGCCTCGGGGGTCATCTCAACGGGTTCGGCGCCGACCATGGGATATCGCGCGGCCAAGCGTCCATAGATGTCGAGCACGAATTCGGGATCGGTCACAAGGGTCGCGGTCCCCTTGATCATGACTCCTCGAAGCTCCGAGTACGCGTCGCCTGTTTCCACCAAGACCGAGAGGCGCGGATCACGCATGAGGTTCACGATCTTCTGAGACTTCGTGAATGACCGGAAGACGATCTTTCCGTTGTCCATCACAAACCACATGGGCGCCAGGTGCGGGCTGCCGTCGATGCTCAGGGTCGCAAGCTGAAGGATTTTGCGCTCTCCGCCGAGGAACGCCTGAATCTCGTCGTCCGTCATGGTGATGTCTTTGCGGGCCATGGCTGCAAGATAACGGAAATGAGCTTTCAGCTTTCAGCTCTCGGCTTTCAGCCATAGTTGTGCGGTATCCTCTGATTGTCCCCCGACCCGGTGTGGCGGGGAGAGAGGAATCGTCCCATGGCCGAAAAAGACCGGCGCAAGCCCACAACGGCACCGATGGTCGTCGCGCGTAAGGGTGGCGCCAAGCTCAAGATGATCACCGCGTACGACGCTCCGACCGCGCGGATCGCGGACCGTGCGGGTGCCGACATCATCCTTGTCGGCGATTCTCTTGCCAACGTGGTCCTGGGTTACGACGACACGCTGGCTGTGTCCGTTGATGTGATGGTTCACCACACGGCGGCGGTCGCACGAACAGACCCGACGGCACTCATTGTCGGTGACATGCCTTGGCTTTCCTACCACTCCACCCAAGAGGCAACGGTCGCAAATGCCGGGCGGCTCGTCCGCGACGGCGGAGCCGGTGCCGTCAAGCTTGAGGGCGGCCGCAAGCGAGTTCCCATGATCAGCGCTGTCCTCGATGCCGAGATCCCTGTAATGGGACACCTCGGACTGACACCGCAGTCGGTTCATGCCATGGGGGGCTACCGGGTGCAGGGGAAGGAAGCCCAAGCCGCCTATGAGCTGATCTCGGACGCCCATGCCCTTGAGGATTCCGGTGTTTTCTCGATCGTTCTCGAAGGCGTACCGGATGTCGTCGCTGAGATCGTCACGAATGAGTTGTCCATTCCTACGATCGGCATCGGTGCAGGTGTCAACTGTGACGGGCAGGTTCTCGTGTTCCACGACGTAACCGGCCTCGGAGCCGGCGAATACATCCCGAAGTTCGTCCGCCAATACGCTCATCTCGCCGATGACGCCGTCACTGCGGTCTCGGCATTCTTCGACGATGTTGAGTCAGGTGCGTTTCCGTCCGACGCCGAGACCTATCACATGTCACCTGAGTCCGAAGAGATCCTCAGGAACCTTTCGAGCCCATCGGACCACTTCCTCGCCGACGAAGCGATGGAACGCTGAGTCAGAAGCCAGAAGTCAGAAGTCAGAAGCCAGAAGCCAGAAGCCAGAAGTCGGACGTCGGACGTCGGACGTCGGAGTTCAGGTGGGGTCTGGGCGGTAGATCAGGCGGACGACTCCGTTGCTGAAGGCTGTTGATTCGAGCAGAGTCAGGGTTCCATCGAAGTGTTCAGGGAACAGTGGGATTCCCGATCCAAGAGCAACGGGCATCACATAGAGCTCAAGGGTATCGACAGCACCCTGTTGCATCGCATCGACGATCACTTTTCCACCACCGACGATCCACAGTCGCTTGTCCGTGATGGCCCCATATGACCCGATAGCGTCTCCCGTTTCTTCGTCTGAGAATTCGATGGTTGCACCCTCGGCCACTGCCAGATCCTGTGAAGTCAACACGAGGGCAGGAATCTCGCCATATGGCCAACCCCATCCAAGGACCTGCTCGTACGTGGCGCTACCCATCACGAGTGCACCGATTGAATCCATGAATTCGTGGAAGGCGTACTCATCGCTGCCAAAGTCGTCGAGGAAGCCGACAAGGCCATCGTCTCCCGCGATGTAGCCATCGAGACTCATCGCAACGTACGCAACAACACTTGATGCCATGAGTCGAACCTAGCCGAAGAATGGCACACCGGTATCGGTGTCGTGCCGGTAGCGTCGTGGGATGCGACTCGTCTTCATTGCCGCTGCGACATGCCTCTTGGTCGTGGGCTGTGCATCCTCTTCGACCCAGGACGTTTCCGTGGCTCCAACTCCGGCAACGAGTTCCGAAACTGTTGCACCGAACACGACATCATCAGTGGTGGACACGACCACGGACATTCCACCGCTTCTTGCTGACCACGAGATCAGGGATGTACACGTCGGCGACCGCGTGATGCGTCTTGCCATCGCTGACTCTCCCGGACTACGGGCGACCGGGCTGATGGGCATCACTGACCTTGGCGACCTGGACGGGATGCTGTTCTACTGGCGCCACCACGCTGACGGTGGATTCTGGATGAAGGACACGCTCATACCGCTCGATATCGTCTGGTTTGACATCGAGGGGATCCCCGTAGGCAGGGCATCGATGATTCCCTGCGAGTCCGGTCCGTGTCCCACCTACTCGCCCGAGGGTGAAGTCGACTACCGGTACGCGCTCGAAGCCAACCCCGGTGACCTCGACTGGGTCACCGACGAAACCGTCCTTACCTACGAGGACTAAGGCCGATAACCGATCACCGAACCTGAAGTCAAGAGTCCGGCAAGCTGGAATCTGGAATCTGAAATCTGAAATCTGAAGTCTGACATCCGATACAATCCATACATCCAGTCGGTGTCACCAGGCACCGCGGGTGCCTTGAACGGCACCCACATCCTGCTCCTGCCATCTGCAGGGGCCTTCCGTACAGCGGATGTCCAGAGGAGGAATATCGAAAATGCGCTCATATGAGCTGATGGTGATCTACCGCTACGACATGGCAGAGGACGATGTCCGTGCCGCGGTCGCAGAGGTCGAGAAGGTCATCACAGACCGCGACGGTGTCATAACCGACACAGACTTTTGGGGGAAGCGCCGCTTCGCCTACGAGATCGACCACATGACCGAGGGTTTCTACGCCGTCATCCAATTCGATGGGGATGTCGAACTCCAGACAACGCTCGATCGCTCCCTCGGCCTGCTTGACAGTGTGGTTCGCCACAAGATCATGCGGCTGGTCAAGTAGACGAAAAGTGTCACAGAGGCCTTTCACACTGTCGGTGAGATGGTGGATCGGCCACAGAGAAGAGAGAAATCATGAGTAACAGCGTGACCCTCGTAGGGAACCTCGTAGAAGACCCCGAGCTTCGCTTCACAGCGAGCGGCGTGGCGATGGCCCGTGTCCGTCTTGCAGTGAACCGGCGCTACCGCGATCGAAACAACGAATGGCAGGAAGAGACCAGCTTCTTCGGCGGTACCTGTTGGAGAGAAGTCGCAGAGAACATTTCCGAGTCGCTGTCGAAGGGAGACCGCGTGTTTGTCACCGGGCGCCTCGAGCAGCGGAACTGGGAGACGAACGAAGGCGAGAAGCGCTCTGTCGTCGAGGTCAGGATCGATGAGATCGGCCCCTCGCTGCGGTGGGCAACCGCCCAGGTGACCAAAACCCCTCGCTCAGACAGTGGCGGCGGTAGCTATGGAGGCGGCGGTTCCGTTCCGGCGGCACCCGTAGCCCGCGACGATTACGGACCAGACGAAGCGCCGTTCTAGACATCATCTAGCAAACCCCAGCTCACCCATTTCAAGGAGAAACGTTCATGGCAAGTTCCAAGAACCAACAGAAGCGGCGGAGACGCCCCGAGATCAACCCGAAGAAGAAGCGAATCGTCCACAAG
>QQUL01000043.1 GCA_008501565.1 Armatimonadota bacterium | reverse complement strand
CTTCCGAAAGTGTGCAAGGGGGTTCTGAGCTGCATTCGCCTTGTTCTTGACCGGGATCAGAGCGAGCTGTTCACGCGTCATGCCGTGGTCTGCCATGTAGCGCGTCGCCCGCATTGCGTAGATTCCGGGCATGGTGGCTCCAACCGCGGCTTCGGGATCGGATGGATCCGGTGTGAGGGCACCGCCGAACTTCGACGTGAGATGTTCCGTGCCGACGGCGACAACAACATCGTTCTCACCGGCCCTGATGGCGAGCGAAGCCTCTCTGATGGCGGTCGCACCGCTGCTGCAGGCGTTTTCTACGTTGACGAGCGGTAGCCCGGCGAGCCCGACCTGTGCAAGGATGCGCTGGCCCGTGACCATGCCCTGGAAGACATGGCCGACATAGGCAGACTCGATGATTCTTGCGTCGATTCCGGCATCGGCGACGGCCTCCATGAGCGCCGCTGACCCGAGGTCGGTGGCATCGCTGTCAGGGTGCTTCCCGAATCGGGTCATTCCAACCCCGGTGATATGAACCTGGGTCATGTCGCCACCTCCGTGGGCCTAAATCGGTATCCGGTGAGAGGATTGCCTTCCTCATCTTCACCAAAGGGTTCAAGCGAAAGCTCCATCGGCATCCCGATTGTGATGTCTTCGAATTCAATTCCTGAAATCTGGCCCATGATTCGTACACCCTCCGGAAAGTCGACATATCCGAGTGCATATGGCACCTCGAAGGCAGGCGTCGACTGACGTACGACAGAATAGGTGTAGAGGATGCCTTCGGTTGAGAACGGGATCGTTTCGAGATCCTGGCTGAGGCACCCAGCGCAGGCTTCACGAATGGGGAAGAAACTGGCTCCGCAGTTGCGGCAGCGACTTCCCTTGAGGTTCCCGGTCCCGTCGGCGTGCACCTCAAGTTCAATTGGCCGGAACGATGCACCCATTGCAGCTGTGGTCAATGATCCTCCTCAGTATGCAACCTTCCGTCCGGTCGGTCGACTCCGTCGAGTGTCTCCGTCGCGCCCCGCTGCGTCAATGAGCTACCAACGTCATTTTCATGATACAAAGGGACTAGTAGCCGATGACCGACATCAGACGTCAGACGTCAGACGTCAGACGTCAGAAGTCAGATGACCGATGATCGATCCCACAAGCCCCTGCGCCTCGCTGCACTCGGCGCGTCCCCCCGCAAGCGGGAGGACGGGAAGAAGAGGCGAAGTCAGGGTCAGCTGAAAGCTGAAGCTGAAAGCTGAATCAGCGAGCGGAGCGAGCCTGATTCAAATGCATCACTCAAATGACGCATCGGGGGGATTGCCGGGAAGGCAATGGGCTGAGATTCTATCATCATGCCAACCGACCGGCCGGAAGGCTACCGATCTTTCAAGGAGGCGCCGTAGTGCAAGCGGACAACACCAATCGGGAACAGGAACTGCTTTACGACTGGAACGAGATCGGCAAGGAATCCATCCCCGCACCCGCGGTTGTTGAACTTGACGATGAATCGCTCCGCGATGGTCTTCAGAGTCCTTCGGTGCGTCAACCGAACCTCGACGAAAAACTTGACATTCTTCACCGCATGGAAGGCCTCGGCATCCACGCAGCCAACCTCGGATATCCCGGTGCCGATTCGGTCGTGCTCGACCACGTCGTCGCTCTGGCCGAGGAAATCCGCAACGAGGGCTTCAAGATCAAGCCGAACTGTGCCGGCCGCACGCATCCCGCTGACATCCTCCCCATCGCCGAAGCACAGCAGCGTTCCGGGGTTCCGATCGAAGCCGCACTTTTCATCGGGATGAGTCCCATTCGCCAGTTCGTCGAGGGCTGGGACGTCGACTTCCTGCTCAAGACCACGGTCGATGCCGTGACCCTTGCCCGCAAGGAAGATCTTGAGGTCATGTACGTGACCGAGGACACCACACGGGCACGACCCGAGATCCTGCGCAAGGTCTACACGGCCGCCATTGAGGCAGGAGCACGCCGTATCTGCATCGCCGACACCGTCGGACACGCAGCACCGTGGGGTGTCAGGGCACTCATCAAGCTCGCAGTCGAAATCGTGAAGGACTCCGGCGAGGACGTCAAGATCGACTGGCACGGGCACCGGGATCGAAACCTGTCGGTCATCAACTCCATCGAAGCGCTCTCCGCTGGCGCACACCGCGTCCATGGGTGCGGTGGAGGGATCGGCGAACGTGCCGGGAACACTCCCATGGAGATGCTGCTTGTGAACCTCAAGCTCATGGGATGGCTCGACCACGACCTGACCACACTGCCCGCCTACTGCGAGGCCGTGTCGAAGGCGACAGACACACCGATTCCGAACAATTGGCCGGCAATCGGCCAGGATGCCTTCGCTACCAGCACCGGTGTCCACGCAGCCGCAGTCCTGAAGGCGATCAACACCGGTGATACCTGGCTCGCAAACCGGATCTACAGCGGCGTACCCGCCGACATTCTCGGTCGGGGGCAGGAGATCACCGTCGGACCGATGAGCGGAAAGGCGAACGCTGTCGCATGGCTCACCAAACGGGGCTATGAACCCGACGAGCCAACCGTCGACAAGATCCTCGCCGCGGCGAAAGCATCGGATCACGTCCTCGTCGAGGATGAGATTCTCGAACTTCTCTCGAGTTCGGCAACACGATGACTGTCGACGTCGAACCTCGCAACGAGACCGGTACCACCGTTCTCCTGTCCGGAAACGAAGCCATTGCCCGCGGAGCGGTAGAAGCGGGTGCCCTCGTCGCCGTCGGCTATCCCGGCACGCCAAGCACCGAAATCCTCGAATCGATCGCACATCGTACCGACATGCAGGTGCGCTGGTCGCCAAACGAGAAGGTGGCACTCGATGTCGCCCTGGGAGCATCCCTCGGTGGGGTGCGCACCCTCTGCACGATGAAGCATGTCGGTCTCAACGTTGCGGCAGACACCTTCATGACCATGGCCTACACCGGAGTCAGCGCAGGGCTGGTCATCGTCGTCGCTGACGACCCCGGCATGCACAGCTCCCAGAACGAGCAGGACACGAGGGCCTACGCACGCATGGGCGGTGTGCCGCTACTCGAACCAAGCAACAGCAAAGAAGCAAAAGCATTCACTGCCCTCGCCTTTGAGATCTCAGAGCAATTCGACACCCCGGTTCTCGTTCGTACAACGACACGAGTTTCGCACAACCGAGGCGTCGTTGAGCTCGGGGACCGTATGGACAAGCCAGTCGTCGGCTTCGAGCGCAACCCGCAGAAGTACGTCATGATTCCAGGTCACGCCCGAGGGCGACGGCCGGCTCTCCTGCGGCGCCTCACGGAACTCGCCGAATATGCCGAGGCGAGCCCACTCACCAAGGAATCAGGAACGGGCGATTCGTTCGGAATTGTGACCTCCGGGATCGTACACAACTACCTGCGTGAGGTCCTGCCGGACGCCAAGGCACTCAAACTCGGGATGAGCTATCCGCTCCCGATCGAGAGAATCAGAGAGTTTTCCAAGACCGTCGACCGCTTGTTCGTGCTTGAAGAGCTTGACCCCATCGTGGAGAACGATCTGCGTGCCGCAGGTATCGCCGTTGAAGGAAAAGAGTTCTTCCCCCAGGTCGGTGAGCTCAGCCCCGATGCGGTGCGCCGAGGATTTGCCGCTGCAGGCATCCTGCCCGAATACCTCTCGATCGAGCCAGCACCGGGCACCGTTACGCGACCCCCGCTCCTGTGCCCCGGGTGTCCCCATACACCTCCGTACCTCGCCCTCAAGCGACTCGGAGCAGTTGTCACGGGAGACATCGGTTGCTACACCCTTGCAGCGCTTGAGCCGCTCTCGTCGATGGATACGTGCATTGCAATGGGTTCGAGCATTGGGATGGCAGTCGGCATGGCGGCATCAGGCGGTGCAGGTGCACCGGTTGTTGCGACCATTGGAGACTCGACCTTCCTCCACGGTGGTATTGCAGGACTTGCAGATGCCGTCTACGCAGACGCAAACATCACGGTGATCATCCTCGACAACGGAACAACAGCCATGACCGGCGGGCAGGAACATCCTGGCACCGGGACCACACTGCAAGGGGCAGAAGCGAAAGCTGTCGACCTGGTAGGACTATGTGAGGCTCTCGGTGTCAGGGACGTCCGGGTGATCGACCCGTACGACATGGGTGCAACCTACAGCGCCATCGAGGGCGCTGTCGCACACATCGGTCCGTCCGTTGTCATCACAAATCGGCCATGTGTCGAGGCACCGGTCAAGGTCAGGGATACACCTTTCAAGGTGATTGCCGAGGCCTGTACCGCTTGTCAGCTCTGCATGACGGCGGGCTGCCCTTCAATCGTGTGGTCAGAAGAGACATTCGAAGGTCGCCGCAAGGTCGTCATCGATCCGGTCACATGTACTGGTTGCACCATCTGTGCCCAGCTCTGCCCACCGCTGGCGATCATCCCAGTCACCTCCGGACAGGAGGCAGCCCGATGAGTGACAGCTCCAAAGGACTGCTCCTGGCAGGCGTCGGTGGTCAAGGTGTCATCCTTGCAAGCATGATCATCGCCGATGCACTCATGCGTGCCGGGTTCGATGTCAAACAAAGCGAAGTCCACGGCATGGCCCAGCGAGGCGGATCAGTGGTGAGCCACATCCGATGGGGCAAAGAAGTGGCAAGTCCCCTTGTGGAGAAGGGCTCTGCCGAGGTACTCGCAGCCTTTGAGTGGGCTGAGGCGATCCGCTGGGTCGACTATGTGCGCGACGAGGGTGCGGTCGTCACCGACATCAAGACCATCGTTCCCCCCGGTGCGTGCAACGACACGCATGCATGGTCGACCGCCTATCCCCGATTCGAGATCGACCTGTTCCGGAGCCGTCTCATCGAGACCCAGTTCGTGGATGCCACAGCAAACGCGCTACAGCTCGGGAACGTCCGAGCCGCCAACAGTGTGATTCTTGGGTCGGTCGCCGCGTTCGTTGGCATCGATCTCGTCCATTGGGAGGAAGCGATCAAGAGCCTCGTCCCGAAGGGAACCGAAGAGATCAATCTCGCCGCGTTCCACGCCGGAATGACCGCACCGATGGCGCAAATACCGGCACCTCCAGCAGAACCGGCGGAGTACTTGGGACCGCATCTGATCGACATTCAGCAGGACTGGTGCAAGAGCTGCGACATCTGTCCCAGGGTCTGCCCCGAGCACTGCCTCAAACTCGACACGGACGGGACCCTGCTCGTGATCAATGCCGATGCCTGCACCGGTTGCCGACTCTGCGAGATGCTCTGCCCCGACTTTGCCATAACGATCCGGCCACCCGCAGCCGCGGAACACCACGAACCAGCCATTTCGGGGAGGAAGATGTGACAGTCCAGATCACGATGCCCGGGGAGAAACTCATCCAAGGAAATGAGGCGTGCGTCATGGGCGCCATTGCTTCGGGGTGCAACTTCTACGGTGGCTATCCGATTACACCGTCAAGCGAGATCGCCGAGCACATGGTGCGGCGGATGCCCAAGGTCGGTGGCGTATCAATCCAGATGGAAGACGAGATCTCAGCGCTTGCGTCAATCATCGGGGCGTCCATCGCCGGATCCAAGGCGATGACGGCAACTTCGGGTCCGGGATTCTCGCTCATGCAGGAGCATATTGGTTTCGCCACGATGGCCGAAGTGCCGTGTGTGATCGTCAACGTCATGCGCGGAGGTCCGAGCACCGGAATGCCGACCTCACCATCGCAGGGCGATGTGATGCAGGCGCGCTGGGGAACCCACGGAGATCACCCTGCGATTGTGCTTGCACCGGCTTCCGTCGGCGAGGTCTTCGACCTCACCGTGAAGGCCTTCCACCTCGCAGAACGGTTCCGTACACCCGTCATCCTGCTCTATGACGAGATCATCGGTCACACCCGTGAAAGTG
>QQUL01000260.1 GCA_008501565.1 Armatimonadota bacterium | reverse complement strand
CAACGGAGTTCCCTTTCCCAAGAACTCTGCCGGAGCGATCGAAGGTCAGCGCCTCTGTCGAGAGTGGGGGACCCGTCAGGCCTTCTCGTCCGAAGCCAGATACACGATCCACTATCAGTACACCGATACATCCCAGG
Organism: Armatimonadota bacterium; assembly: GCA_008501565.1. Lineage (GTDB taxonomy): Bacteria > Actinomycetota > Acidimicrobiia > Spongiisociales > UBA5794 > UBA5794. The sequence goes on along the minus strand of QQUL01000260.1, from coordinate 25,355 downwards.
GAACATATTGGTGTGCAACCTTTGTTGAGTCCACGCGTGATCCTGTTTCGGCGATCACCGTTGGCGCGAAGTTTGAGGATGCGAAGTGGTTCCGCGGGTGGAACACGGAGCGGCGAAGTGTTTCGAAGTGCCCGGACGGCGATTGTTGCCGCCAGGTGAGTGAATCCATGGCCGAGCGTTGGAACGGCCACGCGTGGCCATCGGTTCGCCCCAATTCTCATGTTCTCGCAGCGATGCCGGTCGAAACAATTCCCGGGGTTGACATGGTCGAGATCTACGAATTCCTAGCCAAGCAGGAATCCGAGGCCTACGAATAGTCACGGTGAAACCCTTCGCATTCGCAGTAGTGGGTCTTGGCCTCGCCGTGGTGAGCTGCACCTCCAGCCCTGTACCGGGTGGTCAAACGAGTACGACCATCAAGCCCCCCGTCGTCACGACGGCGGCGACCACACCGAGTACTTCGACCACGTCGACGACGCAACCAGAGCCATCGACCACAACCACGATACCTCTCGAGAATGTGGCGCTCAGGGTTGAGGAGATCGACATCGGTTTCAGCAACCCCGTGCTCCTTGTTGCGGACCCGGGAGGCGGGTCGGATCTCGTTGTCGAGCAGACCGGAACGATTGTCAAGGCGGACGGTGCTGGACACGAGGTTGTGCTCGTCATCTCAAGCGATGTGGTCTTCGGCGGTGAACAGGGGTTGCTTGGCCTCGCATTCCATCCGCAACACGCGACCAACCACCTTGCCTATGTGGCCTATGTCGGCGAGGGTCCGAAGTCGATCGTCGAACAATTCGAAGTCGTCGATGGCGTCTTCGACACGGCTTCTCGCAGAGTCATCCTCGAGATTGATCAGCCGGCGAGCAACCACAACGGCGGAATGATCGCGTTCGGTCCCGATGGATACCTGTGGATAGGGATGGGTGACGGTGGGGCTGCGAATGACCGGTTCGGGAACGGGCAGGACCCGACCACGCTGCTTGGCGCGATGCTGAGAATCGCTGTGGGTGTCGAGGGTGTTGAGCGGTATGGGATTCCGGCTGACAACCCTTATGCAGATGGGAGTGGAGGTGCCCCGGAGGTGTGGGCGATCGGTCTTCGTAATCCATGGCGCTTTGCTTTCGACGGTGACGATGTGTGGATTGCGGACGTCGGGCAAAACGACGTCGAAGAAGTCAACGTCACCTCGGTAGCGATTCCGAACCTCAACTACGGATGGCCAATCATGGAAGGATCGTCCTGCTTCCGCTCTGGCTGCGAAGCGGACGGCCTCACGCTTCCGATCGCCGAGTACTCCCACAACGCCGGATGCTCAGTCACTGGCGGGGTGGTCTATCGAGGCGACCTCATCCCGAGCCTTCGAGGGCAGTTCATGTACAGCGACTACTGCTCGGGTCGGCTCTGGAGCGTCTCGAAATCCGGCGTCGTTGTCGACTGGTCACCGAGCGTCGGTCCACTGAGGAACCCGACTGGTTTTGGCACCGGCAGCGACGGCGAGGTATACATCGTGACCCAGACAGGCACACTGCTCAAGATCACAACCGAAGGCGGCTGACATGCCACGATCGATCATTCTCGACACTGATCCCGGCCAGGACGATGCCCTTGCTCTCTACCTCGCGCTCGCTGCCCCCGAAATCTCAGTCCACTCGGTGGTTTCGGTTGCGGGGAACGTGCCACAGCCCCGGGTCACGGACAACGTGCTGGCTCTCCTGTCGCTCGTTGGGCGTGACGACATTCCCGTCTATCGGGGCTGCGAGCTTCCCTTGATCGTCGAGCAGTACACCGCTGAGTATGTCCACGGTGACACCGGCATCGACGGTGCCGACATCCCGCCATCAGCACGGTCCGCCGAGTCGAAGCATGGTGTCGATCACATCATCGATACGTGTATGGACGCGGACGACAACTCCGTGACCCTGGTACCGGTTGGGCCTCTGACGAATGTCGGGATGGCGATCGCCAAGGAACGACGAATCATCCCGAAGATCCGTGAGATCGTGTGGATGGGTGGTGCGTTCGACGAGCCGGGCAACACCACACGGCTCGCAGAATTCAATGCCGTTGTCGATCCGCACGCGGGTGCCATCGTGTTCAACAGCGGTATCGACATGACGATCCTGCCCCTCGACGTGACCCACAAGGCGCTGTTCCCACCGTCGCAGATCACACGACTCCGCGAGCACGATTCGGTCGTTGCGCACGCATGTGCGGGAATGATCGACTTCTATCAGCAGTACGACATGGACAAGTACGGCTGGGAGGGTGCACCGATGCACGACCCCTGTGCGGTTGCGTATCTCATAGATCCGACGCTGTTCACCGGGAGGCGTATGTCCGTGGCGATGGAGTACATGAATGATGATGAGATGGGCAATACGTACGAACGGACCGACGGATCCGAGCCGAACGCAACCGTCATGTTCGATGTCGACCGGGAGCGATTTCTCGAGCTTCTCGTGACGAGCTGGTGCTCCCTTTGAGCAGCCCGAGCGACCAGCGAAGCGGTCCCCTCGACAGCGTCAGGATCGTTGCATTCGAAGCCATTGGGCCCGTTCCGTTTGCCTGCGGCATTCTCGCCGACATGGGGGCTGCGATCACACGCATCAGTCGTCCAGGGGGAAATCAGCTTCCCGGTGGGCTTGGCACGACATCAAACGGTACGGGTCAAGTCATCGCGATCGATCTCAAAACCGATGGCGGGGTCAGGCGGGCCCTTGAACTCATTCGCGAGGCCGACGTCGTGATTGAGGGCTTCCGACCCGGGACCCTCGAGCGCCTCGGTCTCGGCCCCGAGATCCTCCTGGATCTGAATCCTCGACTCGTGGTTGCCCGTGTGACCGGATGGGGTCAGGACGGCACCTACTCGTCGATGGCAGGACACGACATCAACTATGTCGCACTGACCGGTGCACTCCACGCCATCGGCACACAAGACAGGCCGATACCACCGCTCAATCTCGTCGGCGATTACGGAGGAGGCGGCATGTTTGCGGTCGCAGGAGTCACCGCAGCGCTTTTCGAGCGGAACCGAACCGGTGTGGGGCAGGTCATCGACGTAGCGATGGTTGATGGCGCAGCGTCGCTCCTCGGACCCATCCGAGCACTACACAACGCTGGCGCGTGGACAGACGAGCGTGAAGCCAACCTTCTCGACGGTGGTGCACCGTTCTATCGAACCTACGCAACGGCAGACGGGAGATTCGTGGCCGTTGGGGCTCTGGAACCAGCGTTCTATTCGGCGCTCGTAGCGGGACTCGGTCTCGATGAGCAGTCGATTCCCGATCGCATGGATCGTGCGAATTGGCCAGCGTTGGCATCAACGTTTGCCACGGCGTTCGGGCAGCGCTCGCGTGACGATTGGCAGTCCGTCTTTGATGGAACTGATGCGTGCGTGACGCCGGTGCTCACGATCGCCGAAGCAGAGAATCACCCCCACAACGCGGAACGCGGTGCAATCGTGGAGGCTCCGCACGGCACCAGACCTGCACCGGCGCCGCGTTTTCGGACTCACTAGACACCGACCACGAGAGCCATCGGTACGTCGTTTTGGCAAAACCGGGCATAATGGCCCGACATCGCCCCCAAATCGGAGGATCATGAGAGCGGTCGTCGTTGGAGCAGGCGCCACCACGCGTGAGTTGATCAGACGCCTCGGAGACAGTTGGGACATCGTTGTGATTGACACCGATGTCGCCCGTCTTGAGGCAGTCAAGCGCGTCCGTGACGTCGAGACCATCCACGGCGATGGTTCGAGCGCGGTAACCCTTCGCAGTGCCGGCATCGACAGTGCGGCGACAGTTGTCGCCGCGGCAGGATCCGACGAGGTGAATCTCGAGGTGGCAAAGCTCGCTGCTGATGCAGGCGCCGAACACATCGTTGCGCTCGCACGGGTACCTGAACGGTCCGACGAATATCGAGCCGCGGGCGTTCGGGTCATCGTTCCCTCCTCGCTTGCAGCCCGCGACATGGAGATCGTCATGGAGCCACGAAAGCTGGCTTCGACGACTTTCTCTGCGGGAAAGGCCGAGGCGATCGAGTTTGAGATCACCCCCGACTCACCGGTACAGGGCAAGGCACTCAAGGAGATCCACTCGGATCTGTGGGTTGTGGCCGCCATTCTTCGTGATGGCAAGCTTGTTGTCCCGCACGGCGGTACACGACTCCTCACCGGTGATCGCGTGACGATCGTTGGATCCGCTGCTGATTTCTCCCTCCTGGTGCGAACATTCGCCGGTGGCGTGTCGCGGTTCCCGCTGAATTTCGGACGTAAGGTCGTCGTCGCTCTTTCATCACAAGCCGACCTCGCGGGTCCCGTCGCAGAAGCCGCACATTTCGTTCGAAACTCGAATGCGGCAAGTGTCGTCGTGGTCTATCGCAACCCGGATTCCATCAAGAACTCAGCTTCGGCGGAGGAGTTGGAGGCCCTTGTTGCGCGTGTGACGCCCGACGAGTTGGGCGTCGAGGTTGAGCTCCGTGCGGTCGATGGCGATCCCTACTTGGCACGGCTCGATGTTGCCAGCGAGGAGAGCGTTGGTGCGATCGTGGCGCCCCTGCCGAAGCGTTCGTTCTTTCGGCCCTACAGCGGCATCCCGAAAGTCCTCAATGGGCTGAGTTCGGCGGGGGTCCCTGTGCTCCTCACGCGGGATGATGTGCAGTTCGACCACATCGTTGCCCCGGCCCGCCGAACGATTTCTTCCGACGCGGCCGGGCGTGCAGCGATCGACATTGCGAGGCGCTCCGGGGCGAAGGTCATCGGGGTGGCCGTTGCAAATCCAACGTTCATGGGCAGGGACGACCTCATGGACAGGAAGCACGCAACCGATTGGTTGCGTCGCGAGGCATCGGTGCAGGATGTCCACGTTGAACGGCACGTTGTTCGAGGCAATCCGGTGCGCGTGATCACATCCGTCATGGCGCCCGACCGCCTGCTTGTGGTGTCAATGCCACCAGGGCGAGTGGGAAAGTGGAATCCCGGAATAGCGGTGTGGGCTGCCGCACGCGGTCAGGGTTCCGTCCTCTTCGTGCCGTTGGTGAGCTGACCGTGCTCGTTTTCGCGGTCGAAGCCGCAAACAGTGTCCTCCCCAATGCAACAACATTTGTGGTCATAGGGTTCGCAGCGTTTCTTCTTCCCCTGGTCGCCCGCGCCATCGGGATCCCCGCTGTGGTCCTTGAGATTCTGTTTGGTCTCCTCATCGGGCCCCAGGTTTTCGGCTGGATCCCGGCCGAGTCGACGTCCGAGGGGTTCATTCTTGTTCTCGCCGAGATCGGCCTTTTCCTGCTGATGTTTCTTGCGGGATTCGAGATCGATTTCAATTCACTTGAGCGTGAAGGCAAGGGCCCCATCATCAGCGGGCTCATCGGATATGCACTGTTCGTCGGGCTTGCCTGGATCGGGTTCGGCTTCGTCGGCCTCGACACTGTGCACGAGCGTGTCTTCCTGACGCTCCTCGTGTCAGCCGCCTCAGCCGGCATCATCATTCCCGCACTTCGTGCCGGGAATCGATCCGGTACCCGACAGGGTCAGTTGACGATTGTTCTCGGGATCATCGCCGAGTTCCTTGCGGCGACCGGGATCATCGTGTTTTCCGTGTGGTTTCGGTCGGGATGGGGCATCGAGATGCTCGCGGTCCCGCTCTTCGCAGTCATTCTTCTTGTTGCGTTGTGGTTGATGCGTACCCTTGCCTGGTGGTTCCCCCAACAGGCTGAGCGCCTCTTCGCCTCCCACGACCCCGACGAGCTCGGTATCAGATTCGCGTTGGCGTTGCTCTTCGTGTTCGTGGGGCTGTCCCTCGCACTCGACATGGATCCAATCCTCGGAGCGTTCATGGCGGGAGCGATCTTCGCCTTCGTGTTCCGGAGATCGGGAGACCTCGAGGCACGGATCTCCGGGTTCGCGTACGGCTTCCTGATCCCGATCTTCTTCATCTCCGTCGGTGTGGCGTTTCCGCTCGATGCATTGCAGGATTCCACCGTCCTGCGAACCGCTGCGGCGATCATTGTTGTGGCGGTGCTCGCAAAGATGCTGCCTTCCCCGCTGCTCATGTTCCGCGGGCTGTCGTTTCGCGACTCCCTCGGGTCAGGTGTCCTGCTCGCCGGTCAGCTGAGCGTGATCATTGCCCTCGCCGAGGTGGGTGTGCAGATTGGCGTGATCGATGAGGGTTTGTCTGCCGGTGCGGTACTGCTGGTCGGCGTTACGGCAATCCTCTCGCCGATCGTGTTCCGGCTCTTCTCACCACCGTTGCCTGCACCGGTGGATGCACCGACGAAGCCGGTGTCATAGTTCAGTCCGTGGACGGTGCGTTGGATTCCTCGATCTGCGCTGCGAATCTCGCGATGACCAGCACAAACCCGAAGCCGATCACAGCCATGACGAGTGCAAGTGCGACATCGGAGTCGGGGGAGCCGAGCTTGGTTGAATCGACGCCGAGCGGCCAAGGCCACAGGACACGAAGGGATCCACCCATCAGGCCGACCAGGGCAGCGAGCACGACGTCGTGGCGGGTCGTGAGGGCACGGTGGAGCAGTTGGGAGAAGAGGGCGAGCCCGACGACCGCCCCGACCATGAAGATGAGGACGACTCCGACGTTGCGGTCGGTGACCGCTCCAAGCACCGGTGTGTACATCCCAAGCATGATCAGGATGAACGAACCGGATATGCCGGGCAGAATCATGGCGCAGATCGCGATGGCTCCGGCGCCGAAATAGGCCCACATTGCGGGATCAGTGACCTGTTGCACCGTGTCCTCGGTTGTTCCGGACCGAAGCCCAAGAAGGAAGAAGACAACCACACCGACGGCGAGTGCGATCCACAGGTGTGCTGCTTCGGGTCTCCTGATCATGTTCCACGCCACGACCATCGACCCGGCAACCAATCCGACGAACAGAGACGCCATCAGGACCGGTTCGTTGTGGAGGAGATCACTGATGACCTGTGCGAGAGACACGACGGCGAAAAGGATCCCCATTCCGAGCGGAATGATGAATCGCCACTCGACCTCACCCATCCACCGTCGGAAGCCAGTCACGTCGGCTCGCACGAGGCTGCCAAGGGCCGAAGAGCCGGCCCGGATCGATGCGACAAGCTTCTCGTAGATACCGAACACGAGGGCGATCGTTCCACCCGAGACGCCGGGAACGAGATCGGCTGTGCCCATGGCGAAGCCGCGCACAAACGATGTGATGGAGTCGAGAATCATCGTGGCGAGTGTAGGTTCTCGTTGTCCGAAGAAGGGGTACTGACGATGCGGATCGTCGTGCAGCGAGTCCGAACTGGCCGAGTGGACATCGATGGGCTGACCGTCGGTGAGATTGGGCTTGGGCTTGTCGTGCTCGTTGGTGTTGAGGTTGGAGACTCCGATGTCGATGCAGTCGCGTGCGCGTCCAAAATTGCTGATCTACGGATCTTCCGCGACGGCGAAGGCAAGATGAACCGGTCAGTTGAAGATGTCGAGGGTGGAGTACTCGTCGTATCCCAGTTCACGCTCGCCGGAGACATTCGCAAGGGTCGCCGTCCATCGTTCGTCGCAGCAGCTCGACCTGAGGAGGCACAACCCCTTGTGGAACGATTCTGTACCGAACTCGCGTCACGTGGGCTCGAAGTGCAGACCGGTGTCTTCGGATCGATGATGGAAGTGAGCCTCGTCAACGACGGGCCCGTCACCATCATCGTCGAGAGCCGAGAAGGCAAGATCCTCTGATCTCAGACGTCAGACGTCAGACGTCAGAAAAGCCTTGCCTGCGTCGCAGTGGACGAGGAAGTCACAGAAGCGGCACGCGGGTGATGGCGTTGCGGTCCACGGTCCCTCGGCGCCGATGTCGACCAGACGGGCGATCTCGATCTTCGCCTCGGCAATCCATTGATCGTCGACGGCTTCGGAAATCTCTTCGGCTTCGGTACCGCCGAAGTAGGCAAATGAAACGCTCATCGCCTCGGGTGTCTCCGATGACACGGCACCGTCAGCGACCGCAACCGCATACGCCTTGAGCTGGACCATTCGGGCTGGATCTGCGGAGGGTCGTCCCGATTTGTAGTCAACGATTTCCCAGATCCCGGGTGATGGTTCATAGATGGCATCGATTTTGCCTCGAATGGATCCCGATCCGATCGCGAATTCAAACGGTGCCTCGGTGAAGCGGGCCCTCATGTGTGCGAAGCGTGATGCTTCGAAGACGCTCCAAGGATCCGAAGGCGTCCAGTCCTCGTCGACGAACGCTTCGTCAGTCTCCACGGCGTCGTAGCTGGCGGGTAGAGCGTCGTCGAGGGAGATCACTCCGAGGTTGTGGAGCTCGACCTTTCGATGGAACTCGGTCCCTCGGACGGCAGCTTTCGACGGACGTCGTGGGAGTTTGTCGTGGTGCACCCACTTGAACTTCAGAGGGCACTGAGCAAGAGCGACAAGGTTCGTCACAGCAGTCGAAAAGGGCTTCGGCGTGGGATCGGCTGTCGGTTCTGAAAGATCTCCGATCTCAATCGTGAGCTGACGGGTTCGCTCAGACACCGCATCGACCAATTCTGGGTAATCCGCGGCAACGGTGGTCGGGTCGGCGATGATCTTGCGGAAGGCAGTTCCCACGTCATGGCCGAAAAGCGGATCGGGAACCGTGTCGCTGTCGGAGAACGGGGCAATCGTTGGTGGTTCGCCCGGTTCGTCGACCCATGGTCCAATCGTGGCACCCGGGACGTCCCGTGCCATCAGCAGGTAGGGCGAGGGCTTCTTCGGACGTTTGAGGTGATCCTGCCACACGTGACCCGACATCGTGATCGTGTGCTTTGCGCGCGTGACGGCGACATACGCAAGCCGGTGCTCGCTCTGCGTGTTTCTTTCAGTGAGGTGTTCTTTTCGGCTGTTCCCTGAGGTTGCAGCGAGCTCTGACAGGTGCTCGGCGTCGAGCCTGAGTTCGTACGGAAGCAACATGGCGTGCCTGTCGGGATCGTCATGGCGCCTTGCAGACATCGGGAAGCCATCCGCCTGAAGACCGGGGAGATAGACGGTTCCCCACTCGAGGCCCTTTGCCCCGTGGACGGTGGTGAGTTCCACCGCGTCGACGACGGATGCTGTGGGAGGGGTGAGGGCTTCGTCTCTCCCTGATTCGTTCAACGCATCGATGTAGCGAAGGAACCGGCTGACCGTGGGTCGCCCTTCGATGGGTCGCCACCCGTTGGCCACATTGACGAACCGGGCAATGTTGAGTCGTGCCGTCGTCGCCTCGCCTGGACGCAGCGCTGCCGCTTCGTCCCAGAATCCGATCGTCGTGATGATCTGATTGATCGTATTGGCGACTGTGTTTGCCTGTGCGTACCGCATCAACTCCTCATGGATCGCCGCGAAGCGAGTGAGCTGTGAAGCAGTCGTCTGGCTGAGACCGTCGACCTGTGATGGTGTCATCACCGATGCCATGATCGAATCGGCGTCGATGGTGTCGGCGTGCACCTTGAGAGCGTTGAGGTCGGCCAATCCCAACCGGTATTGACCTCCCATGAGAATTCGGAGCAGTGCCGGCTCGGCATCGGGATTCGACACGATCCGTAGCCACGCCAGGACATCTGCGACCTCCGGAATCTGGAGCAAGGTGCCAGGGTCACTGACCGACGTCGGGATATCGAATTCACGCAGCGCGGCAACCAGCAAGGGGATCCAGGCACGTTTCCGCACCAGGATGGCCGTGTCGCTGAAAGCGGTGCCGTCGTCGTGTCGACGCAGGATGTCTTCGGCTATCCAGCCCGCTTCCTCACGTTCGGAGCCAAACCACGCAACTACCAGGGATCCGTCGCCTGCCTCGGGGCGGGGGACAAGTGGTTCAGAGCCCTCAATCGACGGCAGCTCAGCTTTGATGGTGTTGGCAAGATCGATGATGAGTCGGTCGGAGCGACGGTTCAGGCTCAACGGGAGTGTTTCCGTCGGTTCGCCATCGCTGCGTGGAAAGTGCTCCGGGAACGCATCGAAGTTGTCAAGGGACGCACCACGCCACTCGTAGATCGTCTGGTCGGAATCGCCGACGGCTGTTACCGCGGCGGATGGGCCGAAGATGGCTGTGAGGAGAATCCGTTGAGCAGGGTCGGTGTCTTGGTACTCGTCAAGCAACACGACGTCATAGCGTGCAGCAAGTTCGGCTGCGATATCGGGGTACGAGGTCACCACCTCCACGGCCTTGGCGATCAGGTCGGAGAACTCGATGAGACCGAGCCGCTCCTTCTCTGATCGGTACGTGGCTGCCACGGTCGCCAAATCGATACGTTTTTCCCACGTCTCCATGGTCCGGTCGTCGCCGTGAGCGGGGGCGCCATCGATGAGCTGTTGGGTTGACAGCAGGTGACGGTCAAGGGCGTCATTGAGATCGAGGAGGTCTGCAACCCGTGCATCCATGGCGGTGAGATCCAGATTGGATGGTGTCGATCTGAGGACAAGCTGTCCGAGTTCGGATCGATGGCCGTCGTCAAGCAGCAGCGACGAGGGTTCAAACCCGACCAACGGACCGAACTCGTCGAGGATCGACGTCGCAAATCCGTGATAGGTGGCAACTTCGACCTCTTCGCTGTCGGTTTCGGACGCCAGACGCTCTCTGAGCCGATTCCTCAGCTCGTCGGCTGCTTTCACCGTGAATGTGATGCCAAGTGCCCGCGTCGGCGATGTTCCACCCTCAACGAACGCTCCAAGGCGTTCGACGATGGTTGTGGTCTTTCCGGTCCCGGCACCGGCAGCGACCCGGACGTGCCGCTTGGGATAGGCGATGATCTCGTGTTGTTCGCTGGTCGGGACAAGGGTCATCTCGCAAACGCCTCCCGTCCCTCTTTCTGTGCAGGGCAAACGGACAGGAAATCACAGCGATGGCAGTCACTGTTCGGGGTCGCCGGGAAGTCTTCGTCGTGGACGGCGTGTGCGATCGTTTCGAGTCGCTCGCGGACTGCGTCAAGGTTCGTCATGTCAAACGATCGAGTCTTGATGGCGTCCTTGCTTGGTTCGGGCGCAGGAAACCAGAACTCGGCTCCGCGGACCGTTCCGATGGTTGCCAACTCGGGATCGGCAGCCGTCGCAAGGACATAGAACCCGAGTTGCAGGGATGCAGCCGCCTCCGCGACTGTCGGCACCGACTTCGAGGTCTTGTAGTCGACGATCTTCAACGCGTCCCCGATCCGTTCGATCCGGTCGACGGTCCCTTTCCAGTTCGTTCCGTCGAGTTGGAGTGACAGCGAGACCTCTGCCCGCACAGGAGGACCGGACGCCGGCCACTTCTGATACTGATGCTCAAGGATTGACACGGCTCTGCGGTGCCACGACGAAGCGACCGGAGCAGAGCCGAAGTCGTACTCGTCCCAAAGGCTCTCCAGAATCTCCAATGCCCTCGCCAAGGTGCTTCGTTCACGACCGGACTCGATGGTTTCCGCTTCTGCAAGCTCGAGCACCTTGTGGATGAGGGTTCCGAGTTCCATGTTGAACGTTGACGTCTGCAATCGAGTCGCAAATCTGTCAAACGCAAACCTGCGTGGACATTGGTCATAGGTGTTCGCCTGGCTTGGGGAAAGCCGATGATCGGACGGGACAAAGCCTTGATCGGTGCCTTCGACGGCTACGCCATAGCGGTCGGTCGGACTGTCGAAACCGTGATCCGGTCCCTCGGCGAGAATGATCATCGCGGCAAGCCGCTCAACGTCAAGAGCGAGGGGATCGTGCATTGTCCGCCGGAGAGCAGCTTCGTAGCCGCGACGTGTCAGCGGTCGATCGACACCGACCGGTCGAATCGGCTCACCGATCTGGCGAAGGAAGCGGCTCGGTTCGATCTGCTCGGATGGGTTGTCGACAACGGTCGCGGTCCACACGACGCGGTCGGTCGCCCGGGTCATCGCCGTGTATGCAAGGCGACGCTCCTCACTCAGGCGAAACTGCACATACGCGCTTGGGTCTTCGGGTAGCTGAGGGTTCAGCAGCCGAGTCTTGAGCAGCGAGTCCTTCGTCCGAAGATCGGGCAACAAACCCTCAACAGCATGAGCTATGTACACCGCGTCGTACTCGGTGCCCTTTGCAGCGTGCAGAGTGGCGATTGCCACGCCTGCAGCCGGCCCGGCTCGGAAACTGAAGAGGGGATCGGCCTCTATGTCGGATGTTGCCGAGAGGATCTGCTGGTCGCGCAGTGTCGCGTGCGGGGCGCGCGAACCGAATCGGGTCACAGACTGGGCGAACGCAGACCACGCCCTCCGATCCGGGATTCTGTCGTCGTCAACCGCGATTCCGTGGAGTGGGGGGAGCGACTTCCACAGGTGCCAAAGTCCCTGTTCGGCCGGCATCTCCGTTGCCCAGGCGTGGTCGTTGAGGAGCGACGCGATTGCGCGCCCATGTGGGATGCGTTCAGCGATCTCCGTCGACCACTCCGCTCCATCGTTCACTCGCCTGACGACGGCGTTCACGGTCGCTGGGGCTGCCGCCATGAACGGCCCCAACAGGATGCTTCGCATGGTGTCCGTGACGTCTGGCCGGTCGACGATGCTCTCGTCGGATCCTGCGACGGCAACGAGATCATGGACGAACCGCACCACCGGCTGATCTTCGAGTTGTTCAAGGGTGAGGGTGTGCGGGAGCGATCGCCGGTCGAGGGATGCTGCCACCCGATGGTGAAAGCTTCCACCCGAGCGGGTGAACACCGCAATACGGGAGAGCGCGATGCCGTCGACGAGGTGGAGGCGCTCGATGTCGCTTGCGATCCACTCGCTTTCGGCGTCGGGGTTGTCGAACACGTGTGTCGCGACGGAGCCACGGGTGCGAATGCTCTTGACCTTTCCGGCGGCACCCGGAAGTGCACGGCCGGTGACGTTGACGGCTGCCTCAAGGATTTGCTCGGGAACGCGGAACGAGGTCGTAAGGACGAGCCGGTCGGCTTTCGTGCCAAGTTGACTGGCAGCGTGGGTGGGAAAGTTGAGGACGTTGTCGAGATCGGTTCCACGGAACGAATAGATCGACTGGTACGGATCCCCGGCGACCGTGAGTGATTTCGAGTGCTGTGCGAGCCCGAAGAGCAGCCGTGCCTGGGCGTGGGACGTGTCCTGATACTCGTCTGCGAAGACATGGGAGTAACTCGCGACGATGCCGGGGTTCGTTTCGAGTACCAGCACGGCCTCGTTCAGCAATCGGCCATAGTCGATGCGACCCGTTGCGGTGAGTTCCTCGTCGTAGCGTCGAAGAAACCCGGCCAGCCCCTCCCACTCGGGCACGGATGAACGTTCCAGATCGGCGATCGTCATCGTCTGTTCGTGGAACCGAAGAATGAAGTCGGTGACCTCCGATGCCATCGCTGGTGTTTTGACGATTGGTCGATACGGGGCTCGCCAGTTGTTGGGGTCTTCCTGCTCAAGGATCGACAGGACGAATCGTTCATGTTCGGGACCTGCGAGCACCGTTGGTGCAGCTGCCCAACCGAGGGCAGCGTGATGGGCTTCGACCAGCCGGTTCGCCAGCGAGTGGTATGTCGCGACCTGCACCCGATACGACGCCGACCCGATTGCAGAAAACAGCCGGGTCCGGACGTCGTTGACCGAGCGGCGGGAGAAGGTGAGAACTGCGATCGATGCCGGATCGCAGCCGTCGTTGATCGCAGCCACCACACGACGGCAGAGGAATTCTGTCTTTCCGGTGCCCGGCCCCCCAACGACCATTTGCGCATATCCGGGCGGAGCGATGTGGGCGTCCCACTCAGATGGGTCGATCCGTGTTTCTGCTACGTCGATCGTTTCCATCAAGGCAACGTATCAGGTACCACTGACAGAATCTGACGTTGGTCGAGCGATCTTCGCGGCTGCTGCAGCGTCAATCGCTGCGCGGTTCACTGCTATCTCAGCAGCGGTATTGAATGCCGGGCACACGGTGTCCTTGAAGTCGCACCAGTCGCAGAGTACTGACTGACTCGTCGGCCACGTATCCGTGCGGATCGCCTTGTTGATTGCCTGCCACAACGCCGTGAGCTGCTGATGCATCGCGTCGAGTTGGCTGTCGGTGATGTCGAGCGTGTACTCGGTTGGTCCGTTGAGATACAACAACCGGACGCGATCGGGTGTGATGCCTTGCGTCGTGCGAATCAACAATGCGTAGATCTTGAGGGCAAAGAAGGCCTGGGATGCATATCGCTCAGGCGGTGCCTTGCCCGTCTTGTAGTCGGTGATGACGAGGAGTTCGGATTCGGTGCCGTCGGGCGCGGTTGTCGTGATGCGTTCCATCCGATCGAGAATGCCTCGGATGGTCATGTCATCGATAGCGACGGTGAGGTCCATTTCCAGCGCTTCGGGCTCAAAGGAGGTTGGGTCCTCGATCGAGAAGTATCCCGCAAGCAGCCCGAGGCTTTCGATTCCCCATGCTCGCTCGTCCTCGACAGAATCGAACAGGTCTGGGTATTCCGTCTTCTTGAGTTCTGCCCATGCATCCCTGAAGAGGCGGTACAGAGCCTCGGGGGTTCGCTGCGCCCTCGGCTGTTCAAAGAGCCGTTCGAGAGCCAGATGCGCCGCCGTGCCCCGTGCCTGATGGATCGTTGGCTCCGTCGGGATACGGTCGATCGACTTGAACTTGTACATCTGTGGGCACTGCTTGAAATCGCTCGCCCGCGATGGTGAGAGGGTCGTGAGGGTTGTTCGTTCGTGGGTATCGGAGGTCATGGCATGACCATACCGCCACCGTGTGACACTTTCGGATTCCGACCTCAAGAACGCTGCGGTGTTCGCGAGGTCATCAACGGCAGCTCTCAGCACCTCCGCGAAAACTCCTGCTATTACGCGAAAACCAACCAGAGATCGCGGTTGCGACCCGCAGAGATCCCCTCTAGGTTCGCTTGTGCTTGAGAGGTGAACCCTTGAGGTGAACCTGGAAAGTGCGGCAGGGATCGGCTTCGGCTGACCCACCCGGGAAACCGGGGCCGGGCTTCTGCTTCGGCAGAGGCAGCGATCTCAAGAGGGAGCCCAGCCTTCGAGAGATCAGTCCAATCGGACGTGACGGCCTAGCTGGCAGCCGAAAGGACACTCCTGGGAACCGGGCGGGCGACCGTCGGGCATCCAGGGCAACGAACCCCGAGGGGGCTACGGCTTCGGCCACAGCTTCCTTGGGGTTTGTTGTTGGATCTGGGATCTCGGATTACGGATTACGGATTTTGGATTCAGACTCCGGAAGCGAAACCAAGACGAACCTCGATATTGGATAATGGAATCGGGGTGCCGCGAGTTCGACGGTGTCCTGTCCGTGATCTGAAATCTGTAATCGGTTGTCCTTTGCGCACCTCGCGAAAACTACTCGTCACTCGCGAAAACCAACAAGCGATCTGGCTTGAATTGGTGCACGACTCATGGCATTGTTCTGGAACCGGAGAGGGGAAACCCAAACCGGACCGCTCGAACGCAACCGGCGCAAGCCGGGGACCGTCAATCAGCGGGGTTCCCAACCGGCAACGGATGGGAACGGGCGGGAAACCGAACCGAACCGCAAGGGGAGGCGACGGACCAGCCAACACCGGAAGGTAGCGCTCTCGGGCGCAGGGCTTCGGCCCTACTCACGCAGACTTCGGTCGGCGAGGGTCACCGGAAGGTACAGGTGCGAGCCTCGGTTCGCATCGACCGCACCGCAGGTGGCAACACCGGCGGGGCGCCAGACCGGAGGTCGAAAGACTGCAAGGGCTGGCACTGAGAACACCCCAAGGGGGCTCCGGCTTCCTTGGGGTTTCTCGCGTGGACTCGCTTCGCTCGTTGCTTTCAGCTCTCAGCTTTCAGCTTTCAGCATGGGTCGTTTCGTCCCCATGGTTGTCGTGGTTCACTGTTCGGTTTCCCTGCTCTGAAGCTGTGAGCTGAAAGCCGAAAGCTGTAAGCTCTCTCCCATGCCTTGGCCCGAAGATGCACTCACCGAAGGCGAATCGATCGTCACTTCGTTTCGCCCACACTGGAAACTGCTGTTCGTTCCCGCCTTGTGGGGGGTCGGCGCACTTGTCGTCTTCGGGCTGCTCGCATACTGGTTTGATGCTGGCTTCTGGTTCAAGGTTGCCGCTCTGGTCATCGTTCTCGTGTGGTTCGTGGTCAGGCCACTCGTCGATTGGTGGTTCACCCGCTACGTGCTCACCACAGAGCGATTGATCACGCGCCGCGGCCTCATCGCCCAGCGTGGAATCGAAATCCCCCTTGAGGGCATCGCAAACGTCAACTTTTCCCAGTCGGTGTTCGAACGGATCCTCGGGGCGGGGGATCTCCTGGTCGAGTCGGCGGGGGAGACCGGACAGAGCGACTTCGACAACATCCCGCACCCGGACACATTCCAGGCGATTCTCTACAAGACTCGTGAAGCGCGTTCGATGGATCTTGCGGCGGGTGGTGGCGTCAAGCGTCCGAAAGATGACGGCGCTGAAGCGATCCGCAAACTTGCAGCCCTGCGCGATGAAGGACTGGTCTCAGAGGAAGAGTACGAGCGCAAGCGCAAGGAGATTCTCGACGGGATGTAGGGCTATTCGTCCGAACCCTCGTCGTCGCCGAGAAGTGCTCGATCGAATCTCCCCACGATTTCGACGTGGAACGTCTGAGGAAACATGTCGACCGGGGTCGCTTCAATGAAGCTGTAGCCAGACTCGGCGAGCAGCCTCGTGTCGCGCGCAAATGATGCAGGATCGCACGAAACGTACGCGATGGTCCGCGGCATGGCGGAGGTGACCGCCGCAACTCCCCGCTCCCCGAGGCCCTTGCGCGGCGGGTCGACGACAGCGACATCCCAGTACTCATCGAACGACTCGATGTCCCTCGTCATCGACCCGGTACGCATGTGTGCATCGACACCTGCTGCAGCCATGTTGCGTCGTGCATACTTGATCGCTCGCGGTGAAGAGTCCATACCGATGACGCGATGTGCATCCCGACCAACCGTCGCCCCGAACAAGCCGATACCGCAGTAGCCATCGAGAAGTGTTTCTTCTTCCGTGACCTCAAGGATGTCGCGCACGAGTGAGACGAGCGTCTCTGCGCCGTATGTGTTGTTCTGGAAGAAGCCCTCTGGTGGGATTTCGAACCGAACATCGTCGACGATTTCCGAAAGCACGGGATCGCCGATCACGGTGCGCAACGAAGTTCCATCCACGTGGATCACCGGGACACCCCACGACTCGACATCATCTGGTGTCTCTCCTTCGATCAAAGCAACCGTGTCGTTTGTCCGGATCCCGCATCGAAGTGTCAGGCGTGAGACCCCGCCGAGGTCGCCAAGTCGATCGAATACTTCTTGAAGCGGCGGTGCCAGGAGAAGGCATGTGCTCAGCGGGACAAGATCATTCGACCGTGCTCGGTACAGAGCGGGTTTCCCATCGACGATGTGAAAGTCCATCCGGTTTCGATACGCAAGTTGATGACCCGTGTCGATCGTCGGATGGACGAGAGGGGAGGCCACCCGGCCAAGATGCTCGAGTTGGCCGATGATCGTCGTTCGCTTCCAGTCTCGCTGGATCGACTCGTCGGCAAACTGCCACTGACAACCGCCACACAGGTCGGCATGCGGACACGGTGCATCCCTGCGACCTTCGGCCGGCTCGCGCACCTCAACGAGGGCAACCCGGGCCCATGAACCCTTGTCCTCGATGACTGTTCCGACGACGACTTCGCCCGGCATGGCGCCCGCAACGAAATGCGCTTTTCCGTCGCTTCTCGCAACCGCTTCACCGCCGTGGGCCATGTCGTGTGGGTGGAGTTCGATCATCGCCGCAGCGTACCGTTCCAACCGAGCCGAAGATTCTGGTACGCCGGATCGGCGCGGTATCTTCCCGTCGCAAGAGCGAGGGGAAAAGTGGACATCAGCACCGTACTCCGGTTCCATCAGGAATGGTTCTATGTCTCCGTCGGATCGTGTGGCGTCGTCGGTGTGTGGGGTGTCGTGCTTGCGGTGATCAAGCGGGAACCGTCCCGCTGGTTCGGCTATGCACGCGCTGTGGCCATCACCGCCATCCTGCTTCAGGTGGGTGCCGGTGTGATCCTCTATTCGAACGATCTGCGCCCTTTGAACTCATTCCACGTGTTCTACGGTGTGGTGATCGCGATCACGCTCACTCTCGCCTACCTCTATCGCTCGACGATGGCGAAGCGACCCGGTTTGACCTACGGCATCCTGCTGTTGTTCGTGATGGGTTTGGGGATCCGCGCCTGGATGAATGTGAGCTGAAGAACCCAGCGCTTGGCATTCGCCTAGGCTCATCACGCGTTGCGAAAGGACATGCATTGCTTGAGGGAAAGCGAATCCTGATCACGGGAGTGCTCACCGATGACTCGATTGCGTGGCATACGGCTCGTGTTGCCCAGGAACAGGGTGCCGAGGTTGTCCTGACCGGCTTCGGGCGAGGGATGTCGCTGACCCGTCGATCCGCCAAGCGACTCCCGAGCGAAGCGGACGTGCACGAACTCGACATCAACGATGCCGACCACATGGACGCTCTCGTATCGGCCCTTGACGAGAAGTGGGGAGGATTGGATGGGGCACTGCACGCAATAGCGTTCGCACCGCCAGACGCTCTTGGCGGGGAGTTCCTCAATACACCAGCTGACTCGGCAGCCACCGCTTTCCTGACGTCGGCGTTTTCATACAAGACCCTGACCGTCGGCCTCCGACCTCTGTTTCTGAAATCGGGTGGGGGAGCGATGGTCGGACTTGACTTCGACAACTCGGTCGCCTGGCCGGGCTACGACTGGATGGGTGTATCCAAGTCAGCTCTCCAGTCGGTAAACCGGTATCTTGCGAGGTATCTCGGCGAGGACAACATCCGGATCAATCTCGTCTCTGCCGGACCCCTCGGAACTGTTGCTGCGAAGTCAATACCCGGTTTCACCCAGTACGAGAATCTCTGGGCGGTACGAGCTCCCCTCGGCTGGGATCCGCACAATCCAGATCCCGTTGCCAAGATGGCGTGCGTGTTGATGTCAGACTTTGCTCTGGCGACATCCGGCGAAATCGTCCATGTTGACGGCGGATTCCACGGCAATGCTGCTGGCCGCCACGAAGGGCTCGACGCCTAGGAATCGCTGGCGGGAGTCGGGGCAGCCCCATCGGAGGGAAGTGCGACGGTGAAGGTTGCGCCGCCACCAACGGTCGGTTCAAACCAGACCCTTCCGCCCATCGCTTCGGCGAGGCCCTTCACAATCGACAAACCGAGTCCCACCCCACCCGTTGATCGGGTTGCGTGGGGCTGGAGCTGGGTGAAACGTTCGAAGACCAGGTCATGCTTCTCGTACGGGATGCCTGGCCCATGGTCGATGACACTGACCCGAATCTCGTCGCGCACTCCCGCGGTGCGGATCGCGACATCGCTTCCACCACCGTATTTCAGAGCGTTCTCGACGAGGTTTGTGATCACCCGGGCGAACAGGTCGGGATCCGATACGATGCGGCGGGCGACGGGGTCGACGATCACATCGACCCGCTCCGCATCGGGCAGCGCGGCAAGCAGTTCTCTGACAAACGGTTCGATGTCGATGTCCTCAGGCCGTACCGGAAGCGCCGCTGCTTCGAGTCGTGACATCACAAGGAGATCCTCAATCAGGGTTCTGAGACGGTGTGACTGCTTGTCTGCCATATCGATGAGCTGTCGAGCTCGTGGGTCGTCGGGAGCCAATTCCGGGCGCTTGAGCGTGCTCAGAGCCCCAATGATGGACGTGAGCGGTGTACGGAGCTCATGGGATACGACGGAGACGAAGTCCGTCTTCATCTGGGCGAGTTCAGCCATCCGCTCACTTGACATCCGCACCTGTTCGTATCGAGTCAGCTGGTTCAGCACCAATGCAGCCGGGGCGGCAACGGCCTCCAATGTGCGGAGATCCTCATCGGTGAAGTCGGTCTTCTTGTCGCCGACGAGCAACACACCGATGATGCGATCTTCGATCCGGAGCGACACGGCCGCTATCCGTTCGGCCTGGAGTTCTGCTGCGAGGCGATCGGACTCGTGGACCAAGTCCATGGAATTGATGGTCGCTGCATCTCCTGACATGAAGACGCTCTGCGACAGGCCGGGTTCGTCGAGGGTGAGGATCAGATCGTCGGCGGGGACGGTGTGTCCAGACACCCAGATAGGCGACATCAGACCCAACGTCTCGTCCGTGGGTTCATAGAGCATCGCCAGACCGATGCGTGCACCGACAGAATCAGCGACCCTGCCGACAAGTTCGGGGAGCACGTCGCTGAGCTTCGTGCCAGCTCCGATGGCAAGGGAAACGTCGTAGAGCTTTGAGAGCTCCTGTTCCTGGTCGACGAGCTTTGACTCTCGAGCTGCGAGCTCTTCGTATCGGGTTGAGGATTCCTGAATCTGGCTGCGAATCCGTACCGAAATCAACATGACGAACACGGTTGCACCCACAAAGGCGAGGAGTGCCGTGCTTGACGCGGCGGTCACATATCCGGTCGATTCGCCAAGCGCTACCCAATAGGACGCCACCGCGGCGACTCCGACTGCGAGTGCAGGTTGCACGGCTATCGCCGTTGCCGCAGCGAAGAAGGGGACCATCAGGAAGCCGACTGCAGTGGGAATGTGACTCACGCGGAGCTCGATGGCGAGTTGGGCAAGCAACGCGGCCACACACCAGATGGCAATGAGCCAATCCGCAATCGGCGTTCCAAGGGTGGTACGCCACGGAACAATGGTCAGGAGGATCAGGGCAATGACGAATCCCCCGAACGCCATGAGAATGCGGCCTTGGTCGTCGGTTGTGAGCCCGAGCGCCCACAGGCCAAGCGACAAAAGGGCGAGCCAGGACACGATCAGGCCGGTATGCACCACCCTGATTCGATAGTCGATCATGAGACGGTCGTCTTGTACGGTCAACCAAACCCCTGAAGATGTTGCGCCACACGGTAATCTGACCCGATGGCCAGAGTCCTTCTTCTCTTCGGCGGAAGATCATCCGAACACGAGGTTTCCTGCGCATCGGCGGTATCGGTGAGCGACGCGCTCACGGGATCCGGGCACCGGGTCATCCCCGTTGGGATCGATCGAGACGGCCAATGGTTTCTCGTCGACGCTGCCCATCGACCGTTCCGCGCCGAGGGCAGACCGGTGACATTTCGTGTGTCAGACGGTGTACTCAGCGTCGGTGGGGAGACTGTCGAGTTCGATGTCGTGTTCCCGGTGCTGCACGGACCGATGGGGGAGGACGGGACAGTGCAAGGCCTGTTTGAGGTATGTGATACCCCGTACGTCGGATGCGACGTGTTGGCGAGTGCGTTGTGCATGGACAAGGATCTGACAAAGCGACTCGTCAGTCAAGCTGGCCTTGCTACCTCGCCTTGGCGGGCAATTCGTAGACGCGACTGGGATCTCGATCCTGAGAGCATCGTGTCCTCGGTAGCGACCGATCTTCGGTTCCCCGTGTTCGTCAAACCGTCGGCACAAGGCTCTTCCGTGGGAATCTCAAAGGTCACCAACCCGGATGCGCTTGCGGCCGCCATCGCAAACGCATTCCGCTATGACACGAAGGTTGTGGTTGAGGAGGGCATCGCCGGTCGCGAGATCGAGGTTGCGGTCCTCGATGGCCCGAGGGCATCCCTACCGGGGGAGATCATCATCGAAGCTGAGTGGTACACGTACGAAGCAAAGTACGAGTCCGACACCAGCGAGTGCGTAGCGCCCGCCGATCTCACCGACGAGGAAACGAAGACTGTTCGTGCAATGGCCGAGGCTGTGTTCGATCTGCTCGATCTGACCGGACTCGCCCGGATCGATTTCTTCTACGACACGGCGAACGAACGGTTCCTGTTCAACGAAGCAAACACGATGCCGGGTTTCACATCGATCTCGGGTTTCCCCAAGATGTGGCTCGCCTCAGGGTTCACGTACGAGGACCTCTGTACCCACCTGGTCGAAGCGGCGTTCTCCCGCCACGAGGAGCGAGGCAAGCTCGCGATTCGCTGACAGCGATTGAGCGACGCCGCTCAGATCCTGAGGACCGGACACGTGAGCGTCCGATCGATTCCTGCCACCGGTTGGATCTTTGTAACGACGAGGTGACCGAGGGCGTCAACATCCTCAGCGGTCGCCGAGACGATGACGTCGTACGGCCCGGTTACCGCTTCTGATGAGGTGACTCCTTCGATGCCAGCAATCGTTGTTGCCACTTCCGAAGCACGCCCCGAGTCTGTCTGGATGAGAACATATGCTTGAACCATATGTTGAAGCTTACAGCCTACAGCTCACGGCTCACAGCCCAGAAATGAGCCCCGAGTGATGGCGGCGTGGCACTGCTGCGAAAAGCTCGGAGCTGAGAGCTGAGAGCTGAAACAGCGAGGCGTCAGCCTCGCTCAGTAGCCGTCTGAGCCGAAGCGGAGGTTTGATGCAACGGGCGTTTCGTCGCCAGACATGTCGAAGCGAACGCGCTGCCCTTGGCGGAGAAAGCGGAACATGGAACCGTCGAGACTGCCTGGTTTGAGAAGCACCTCGGACCGGTCATCGTCGCGCACGATGATGCCAACACCGCTGCCACTGTCGTATACCTTGACGACGCCCTAGGGCACTAGGCCTTCTCGACCTTTCCCGCCTTGATGCACGACGTGCACACTCGGGCTCGACGCGAGTTGGATCCATACTTCACACGAATCTTCTGGATGTTGGGACGCCAGGTCTTCGAGGAACGCTTGTGCGAGAAGCTGACCTGTTTGCCCGTCCACGGCTCCTTGCCGCAAACTTCGCATCTGTATGCCATTGTGGGTAGACCTCCTGAGGCGTTCGCAAAGATAGCAGGAGGGCCCGAGTAACGGCCCCCTCGATCTGCTGTCCGGATCCGAAATGGGGATCCCACCAGCGTTGAATCTGAAATCGGGATCCCAACTGCGTTGGATTCCTTGGAGTCCGGCAAGCTGGACCCCACGCATCGTCAAATCCGTAATCTCTGTATCTATGGTCGAACCGATTCCGCTGAAGCGGACGCTTTCGTATCTTGACGATATTCCTGTCGACATGGTCAAAGGGGTCGGCGCGGCGACGCGCAAGAAGCTCGAGGCAATCAATGTCGGCACGGTCGCCCGTTTGTTGCTGCACACGCCGCGACGGTATCTCGACCGCAATCAGCTGTTCGACATTCAGGCCGCTCCGATCGGAGAGGAGGTCACGATCGGGGGAGTCGTTGAGCGTTTCGACAAGATCCGTATCTCGCGTGGACGGACGATGGTCAAGGTGAGCGTGTCTGACGGCACGAGCAGGGTCGATTGTGTGTGGTTCAATCCCTACAGGAAGGCAACGATTGGTGCCGAGGTTCTGCTCGCCGGGAAGATGGAGCTGTATCGCGGAAAACGCCAGATGACGAATCCCGACATGCAGGAGTACGGGAAGGAGGACTCGTTGGTCACGGATCGCGTGGTCCCGATTCATCCCGGCGTCGGTGGTGTGAAACTCGCGGATCTGCGCAAGTCGGTGAGCAACGCGTTGCGACGTTCCCTGCCGATGGATGACGTCATTCCCAACGATCTGCGCACTGCCATGGGGCTCGTTGACCGGTCAACGGCGTTCAGGGACATTCACTTCCCCGGCGAGCTACGCGATGTCGGGCCAGCGAAGAAGCGTCTGATCTTCGACGAGTTTCTCCGCGCCCAGATGGTGTTCAAGGCCCGCGAGCACGACGACTATCTGTCGCGCCGCGGAGTCCGGAATGTTGAGACCGGAGAGTTGACCGCACGCTTCATCGAGCACTTCCCGTTCGATCTCACATCAGGGCAGAAGGACGCTCTCGCGTCGATCAAGGCGGACATGGTGGCAGATACTCCGATGCACAGGCTGCTCCAGGGCGAGGTTGGTTCCGGCAAGACCATCGTTGTTGTTGTTGCCCTCCTGGCATCTGTTGAGGGAGGCCATCAGGGCGCTGTCATGGCCCCGACCGAGGTTCTGGCCACGCAGCATTACCTGGGCACCGAGCAGATCCTGCGTGATGCGCAAATGGCACCACCCCCTGAGGATCTTGCCGCTGGCGGTACCGCGCCATTGTTCGGAGGCGGCGATCCCGTGACGCGACCCGTTCGGATCGGGCTGTTCACGGGCTCTCGGGTGGCGGTCAACTTCATTCGCGGTGATGTCAGTCGTGCGCAGGGACTTGCGTGGCTCGCCGATGGGACGATCGACATCGCCTTCGGAACGCAGGCATTGATTCAACGCGATGTGTCCATGCGCTCGCTCGGCCTGGCTGTTGTTGACGAGCAGCATCGCTTCGGTGTCGGCCAGCGAGTCCAGTTGCGTGCCGCCCGTGACGACGGCGCGGTACCGGACCTGCTCCTGATGACCGCGACCCCGATTCCGAGAACGCTTGCGATGGTGCAGTACGGTGATCTGAAGGTCTCCTCCATCACCGAGATGCCTGTCGGACGTTTCCCGGTCGCGACGACAACGGTGGAAGAGGGACCGGATGCAGATCGAGCAGTGGACGAGGCGATCACCGCCCATGTCGCATCCGGTGCGCAGGCGTTCGTTGTATGCCCCTTGATCGAACACTCGGACAAGATCAGTGCGAGGTCGGCCGTTTCGGAATTCGAACGGATCTCAGCGTCGTTGCCCAATGTCAGGGTGGCGCTGCTCCATGGGCAGATGAGTTCCGAAGTCAAGGCAGAAACGATGCTCAGGTTCCGCGACCGAGGCTTCGATGTTCTTGTTTCGACAACGGTGATCGAGGTGGGGATCGATGTGCCGAATGCGACCCTGATCGCCGTCCGCAATGCGGAACGGTTCGGTCTGAGCCAACTTCATCAGCTCAGAGGTCGGGTCGGGCGCGGAGATCAGCGCGGCGCATGCATTCTTGCGGCTGACGCTTCGACCGACGACGCTGCCGCGAGAATCTCGGCCATGCTCGAATCGAACGACGGTTATGTGCTCGCCACACGTGACCTTGAGATTCGTGGGCAAGGCAAGGTCTTCGGCGAGAGTCAGTCGGGTGTCGCCGATCTGCGCCTTGGCGACATCTTGCGCGATGCCGACATTCTCGAAAGCGCCGCCACGGTGGCAGCCGAAGCAGTCAGTACCGATCGAGACTCTGCATTCGTCATGGCAGTGCTTGAGGAGGCCGACCGGTTCCTCGGCGCTCTCCCTGAGGCTGCCGAGGCAGGTGTCGAGCAGTGAGGATCATTGCCGGCATGGCGAAGGGCAGGACGATCAGGACTCCGCCAAAGGGGACGAGACCCATGACCGGCAGGGCGCGCGAGTCGGTCTTCTCGATCCTGGCCAACCGGCTGCCGGGTGCGAGGGTTCTGGATCTCTTCGCAGGGTCCGGATCGCTTGGCCTCGAGTCGTTGAGTCGAGGAGCGGAGCGGGCTGTGTTCGTGGAGAACAGCAGGAGTGCGGCCGCGATCATCGCGTCCAATATCGAGGCCGTAGGTCTCGGAGGCACCGTTGTGCGGGTAACC
>QQUL01000277.1 GCA_008501565.1 Armatimonadota bacterium | reverse complement strand
AGTCGGTTCTGAAGGTCAGTGTGTTCGTTGTGAATCGCCTCGTATTCAGCGATCACTTCATCGAGGCGTTCAGAAGCGGCAACGTACTCGGCGTAGGCCGCTGACTGTTTCGCCTCCGCTCTGGCCTTGGCTCTGGCCGCAGCGTCGACGTCACCCTGTGTTTGTGCGGACGCGGCGATAGGGACAATCGAGAGGAGGGCGATCGCCAGGAGGAGTGTCAGCACGCGTTGAACGCTGAATCGTGACATGCCCGGGGGAGGCTAGTGACCGCGATCGGGAACCGGAACAGGTTTCTGGTGGTCTGTCACTACCCGAAGAACCAGACAGCCATCCAGAAGAGGGGCGAGGCGAGTACTGCACCGTCGAACATGGCAAGGGCGCCGGGTGCGTTTTCCGTGTGGACGATGGATCCGGTTCGAAGCGTCGATCCGAGAGCACGCCCCCCGATCACACCGGCTGCTGCAGCCACACCGCCAAGAAGCCCGGCTGCGATGTCGAGCTCGGAGATGGCGAATCCGGCGATCAACCCGCCGATGAGGGCACCGAGGAGGGCGCCCACGTTTGGATCGACTGATTGGATGGTGTCGCCGTAGGCACCGGCGAGGAATGAACCGACGAGAGCGAACGCGGTCACGAGCACAAAGGCGAGCACCGCGTATGAACCCATGAGTCTGATGAGAACGAGACCGGCGGCTGCCGAGGATGCGAGGACGGTGACCAGCGTCGTTGCGGCCGTCGTCCGAAACTCGCGGTGCGCCTTGTCGAAGATCGGCCACGACACCGAGACAATGAACCCGAGTGCAATCCCGCCGGCAAAGCCTTCGAACCCCCACGCGTAAGCGGCCGATGCCGCCGCAGTCGCACCGATCATGGGCGGATATACGACGAACGAGTCACGAGTTACCGAAGCAGTCTCAAAGGCATCCCAGATCCATGCGATGATTGCGCCGACCGCAACGAAGACGAACCACTGGGGATCGGCCCACGCAACGGCGAGGAGGGCCGCAATCAGTGCGACAGACAGGATTCCTGGAACCGCGACGATTTCCGCGGCCGTCGTTGCCCCACCCGACACGGGAGGGATCAACGCAATCTCATCGGACGCCGAGATCGCCGTGGAGGGTTCCGCCTGTTCGCCGTTTACCCAGACACCAGCCGACTTGACACCGGTCGCGAAGCGGTCACCAAACTGTCCTGATGCGGTAGCAAGAAGCTCACCGACAGTGGAGGCATCGATGTCCACGGAATCGGTTCCCGCTGACTCGCGGAGGTTGGCGAAAAGTCGGAGTGTGGCCATACCCGAAGCGTAGCGCCATCCACGACCACGCCTGTGAATCACGGTCAGGAATAAGAGGTTGGACGTTGAACGTCACTGACCTTCGCCGAGGAGGTTCATTTCTTGTAAGGCTCTGATTGACTGATCGAAGTCGTTTGAGGTATGGGCGATGAACAGGTTCTGTCGGATCCGCCGGAGCGCGGATCCCGGAATGGCGATGTCGCGCCACGTGGCGAACGCAGGGGACACCCCAAAGGTCGTCTGATCCGTTTCGGACACGATTTCGATGATTGTTCCGAGGCCCGCTCCGTCGGCGGCAACGGCTGTCGCCATCAGCAGGTTGAGGAAGCCGTGGCGGTAGACCCTCAGTGCCTCATCGAATCCCCGGACGGGCCGGAAAAGTCCTCCCGTCACCTTGTAGGGGAGGCCCGCGTCGACCGTGGATTGAATGAATGCGGCGACTTCGTCGGCAGTGGGGAACAGGTCCGCGCTACCCCCGCCACATCGCAACCCTGCGCCACCGGCGCGACTCGATCTCTTGACAACGGTGGCGATGGCCCCTACCTGCCCCTGGATGTTCGCCGACGGTGTCACCTCCAGGAACCCGAAAACGTCGGGGTTGATCGAACCCACCGTTGTGAAGAGCCGTTCGATTCCGTCGATCGTCGGATCAACGATGCGAGCCTCCACGGCCGACACTGTCATCGCCGGCTCCATTTCGGCATGAAACGCCGCTGCAAGGTCTGCCGATTGTGCAGGGTCGAGATCGAAGATGACGCTGACCTCCCACGGAGCCTCACCCGCGACCATCGTCGCCATTGCCACCGCGGCGAGTTCTTCGAGCTGGGAGGCGCGGACGAGGAACCGACCCCCGACCCACGAGAACTCCGACCTGCGTGCATCGCGGTACTTCGCAACGGCGTCGCCCACACCCAGCGATGTCGGAGGGAAAACGCCGCCATAGTCAAGAAAGGCGGCGAATGCAGACGTTCGTGCATCAACGACGAGTCTCACGAATGCTCCCATGGTGGCATGCTGCTGACGGGCTTCAATCGGGAACTCTACGTGTGCCGGATCTCGTGTGGCGCCCACGGCGGAATCGGCTGGGCACTAGCTTGGGAGTCCCGAACAGGAGCACTGATGAGCACAGCGACACCGCGAATCGACTGGACGCGCCGGCACATGCCGCTGCTTGCTGGGATTCGGGAACGGTTTGTCGAAACCAAGCCGTTCGATGGGATGACGATCGGGTTCCGGATCCACCTTGAACCCAAGACAGCGGTGCTTGTTGAAACACTGCTTGCCGGTGGCGCTGACATTCTGGCGATCGGAAACCAGGGGACCACGCAGTTCGACACGGTCGAGCATCTCATCGACGCTGGTGCGGTCATCATCGAAAAGCCAGGCGAGTCGAAAGACGACATCAGGGCGAATCTGGCAACGATTGCGGCGGCAAAGCCGGAGATCGTTCTTGACAACGGTGCGGAGCTGATTGTTCGCTGTCTCGAAGAGGACAATCATCCGATTGGGGCGACAGAAGAGACCACGTCTGGGGCGATCTTGTTGCGTGAGCAGTATCAGGAGCGGATCCCGTTTCCGGTGATCGTCATCAACGACAGCCCGCTCAAAGCAATCGTCGAAAACAAGCACGGTGTCGGCGAATCGACACTGGATGAGATCGTGAGGACCACCAACGTCATGTTGCATCGCAAACGCTTCGTCATGTTCGGCTACGGGTGGTGTGGGCGCGGTATCGCAATGTACGCCCGAGATCGTGGCGCTGATGTCACGGTGGTCGAGATTGATCCGATCAAGGCACTTGAGGCTGCGATGGACGGCTTTTCCACCGACACTGCCGAGTCCGCCGCTCAGTACGGGCAGGTCTTCGTCACGGCAACCGGGCGCGGGAACGTGATTCCGTATGAACTCATCGAGGCAATGCCTGACGGTGCGATCCTTGCCAATGCGGGGCACGTGGACACCGAGATCGACATCCCGACCCTCCACGAGCGTGCGGGCAGGATCGAATCCACGACATCGGTGACAAGACACGATCTGCCATCGGGACGATCGGTGTTCGTGCTCTCAGACGGTCAGATGGTCAATCTTGCGGTCGAGGGTGGTCGAGGAAACTCGATCGAGATCATGGATCTCGGATTCATGCTCCAGGCGATGTCTCTCGAACGGATCGCAACCGGCGCGGCAGACCTTGTCCCGGGCCCTCAGCCTGTGCCTGCAGACATCAATGATTCGATCGCGGTCGCGATGCTTGCGAGCTTCGACTGAACAACAGAGCCTTACTCAATCTGGTCGGCTGAGATCCTTCATCGACGGTTCCGGATAGTCATCCGGGTTGATTCCCTGCTCGGCAAACCACGCGTTGATTGGGTCGAATCGCCACGACAGCCATTTTGTGGGGGAGATCTCGATGGTTGTGTCCTCGTGCGCTTGGAGGAACCTGCCCATCGTCTCGAGCCCTGAAGGCGTGAAGAGTCGCTCCCGTACGCTGGCGTTGAGCGTCTGCGCTTCGGGACCTTCGATGATCCGTGCCGGTCCGGTGCACGATGCCCACCCGTCATCGATCCTTGCGAGGGCGGTGACGAGAGGATTCGCACGAATGTTCTTGAGCTTCCTTGTCGATGACGGCGTCGGGATGTACATGCGATTGGTCTCGCTCATGGAGAACAGCACGAGGGTGAGATGGGGTGAACCATCGGGGTTCGTGGTACCGAGCGTGACCGAGCTTTGTTCGAGAACGGCGGCTCGCAGCTCGGGAGTCAGTCCGTGGGGCGTCTGATAGGTCTCAGGTATCGAAGCCATTGAGCAATCGTACAGGCACCGATTCTGATCCGTCCGAAGTGGAGCGGTCAGTAGATCTCTGGTACGAAGGCCTGTTCCGACATGGGTGGGCGGATGTATCCAGAATCCTGTTGGCGGGGAGGAAGCTCGACGGAACCCAGTGTGCGGTCCTCATACGGGATGAGCGACAGCAGATGGCTGATGACGTTGAGGCGTGCCCTTTTCTTGTCTTCGGAGTTTACGACGTACCACGGTGCCTGCTTGATGTCTGTGTGGTCGAACATGATGTCCTTGGCACGAGAGAACTCAACCCACTTCGCCCGTGATTCCAGATCCATGCCTGAGAGCTTCCACCGCTTGGTCTTGTCGTCAATTCGACGTTGGAAGCGGCGCTCCTGTTCCTCATCGCTGACGGAGAACCAGTACTTGATGAGGATGATGCCGCTGCGTACGAGCATCCTTTCGAACTCAGGACAGGACCTCAGGAATTCCTGATACTCCTCCGGGGTGCAGAAACCCATGACGGGCTCAACGAGCGCCCGGTTGTACCACGATCGATCGAAGAGGACCATCTCACTCGCGGCCGGAAGTTGGGCGACGTACCGCTGGAACCACCACTGCGTCTTCTCTCGTTCTGTTGGGGTTCCCAAGGCGACAATCCGACAGATCCGGGGACTCAGTCGCTCGGTGATGCGCTTGATTGCACCGCCCTTACCTGCCGCGTCCCGCCCTTCGAACACGACGACAACCCGGAGACCCTCGTCCCTGATGTAACTCTGGAGTTTGACGAGTTCCGTTTGCAGACGTGCAAGTTCTGCGTGATAGAACTTTCCCTTCAGCTTGGGCGGCCGTTTGCGACGCGCTGGACCGGCGGAGTCGAACACGCTGTTACCGCTGCTCACGATTCCTCCTGCCGAAGTGTGCCTACACCATCGCACAATACAGGCGTGGCGTCTTCCGACTCGGTGCCGACCCTTGTCGGTAGTCTGTCAGCATGAATACGCCGATCTCGTTTCTCTCAGATTTCGGCCATGACGACGAGTTTGTCGGTGTGGTCCACGGTGTTATCGCGCGTATCGCACCGACGGTTCGGGTGATCGACGTCACACATGGGATAGGGCGCGGCGATATCCACGGAGGGGCGATGTCACTCACCCGCGCCGTCCAGTTCATGCCTGACGGCGTCTTCCTTGCCGTCGTAGATCCCGGCGTCGGAACCGATCGGTTGGCAATCGCAGCTCGGACACCGGTCGGCTACTTCGTCGGGCCGGACAATGGCCTGCTCGCACCCGCAGTAGCCATGGTTGGCGGTGCGGATCTGATCGTCTCGCTCGAGGACGAGCGCTTCCAGCTACCTCGTCAGGGGTCGACCTTCCACGGAAGGGACATTTTCGGACCGGTCGCCGCGGTGCTGGCCTCAGGCCAGGCTGAGATTGACGACCTCGGACCGGCGGTCAATCCCGATGCGATCACGCCGCTTCTCATCCCGCTCGCCGAACCTGCTGGGCGTGGAACCATCAAGGGTTCGGTCCTGTGGATCGACACGTACGGGAACATCCAGATCAACATCGGGCCCGAGGATCTCGAGGCTCTTGGTCTGAAAAAAGGCGATGACGTTTTGGTTGGCGCCGCGATGCATGAGTTCCGGATCGTCTGGGGCGAGTCGTACGGGTCGGTGGAAGAGGGCGAACCGGTGATCCATGTCGATTCCCACGGGCAGATAGCGCTCGGAGTTAGAGGTGGGAGCGCCAGGGAAGACTTCGACGAGACCGCTGGCGACCCAATCGTCCTCGGACGACCCGATGGCGGCAACAGAATCAACCTGGAGATTGTCCCCTCCTAAAGCTCCCGTTGTAGGGGGTCAG
>QQUL01000004.1 GCA_008501565.1 Armatimonadota bacterium | reverse complement strand
CGACACATAGTCGACCGTCGTTCCAGCGAACCCAACGTCCCCCGCAAGCTCGCCAAGTCCGACTCCCATGGCCAGCAGATAGAACCCTGGCTCAAAGAAGCCGGAAAGAAGAACTGGCCAGTATCGGCGCTGGGACAGGATGTTCCGTTCGACGACGAACTTGCCTCGCCACATCCGAGGAAGGGGTGGGACGACTCTGGCGGTGAGTGGGCGGCCGGTCATGGTGTCAGCCTTTGTCGCATCGGGGAAATGATGAGCCACCCACAGATGATCGTGAGGGCGACCAGGTATGTCAGGCTGATCCAGGAGTTGACGAGCGGTGGCAGTCCGAGCGCAATCGTGCGAGCGAGCTCGACGCCATGGAACACCGGGGTCAGATACGCGACGGGTTGGATCCAATCAGGAAGCTGCGTGATCGGAAACAACACGCCGGAGAAGAGAAACATCGGAACAACGACGAATCGGAAGTACATCGAGAGAGTGCTGTCATCGCGGACACGAACGGCAAAGGCTGTTGTTCCTGCAGCCATCGCAGTACCGACGAGTATCGCTGGGAGGATCGAACCAAGTGATTCCAGCGGGGATGCCACGCCGAATACGATCATCACGATCGCAAACGATGCCGACACCATGGCAACCCTGATCGATGACCACAGCACCTGACCGATGGCAAGTCCATGAACGCTGATTGGGGTGGCGAGCCGCGCATGCCACGTCTGACGCCATTTGATCGCGGCAATGACCTTCCACGCACCCTCGGAAGCGCCGGTCTGCATCGCAGTCGCTACCAGAAGTCCTGGTGCGAGGTACGTCAGATATGAGACCCCGTCGAGCCCCTCTGGCAGATTGGCGTCGATGAGTGTTCCGAGTCCGACTCCGAACGCCAGCAGATACAGCACTGGATTCAAGAACCCGGTGAACACGGATCCTCGCCATGTGCGCCGATAGATGCGAAGTTCGGCCTCGACAACGCGAACGGACAGCGGGATCGCCACTAGTCGACCAGTGTTCTTCCCGTGAGCCGTAGGAACACATCCTCAAGAGATGAGCGACGTTCGAGCACGGTCTCGGGTTCAAGACCGTACGCATGGACGATCGCCACGGTGCGGTCAGGATCGTCGGTATAGACGAGTGCACGGTCGGCGAGGATCTCGGTGCGATCCGACAGTTCCCGGATCTGCCCCCCGATCGTCTCAAGGACGCCGATGGGGAAACGCAGTTCAACGACGTCGCGTGGCGTATGGATTTCGATGAGCTGTCGAGGTGAACCCTCGGCAACGATCTTGCCCTTGTCCATGACAACCAATCGGTCACAGAGCTGTTCGGCTTCGTCCATGTAGTGCGTGGTGATGATGAGGGTGATGCCACGCTGCTTGAGGCGGTAGAGGCGGTCCCAAAGGGCATGACGTGCCTGCGGGTCCAACCCGGTCGTCGGCTCATCGAGAATGTAGAGGTCCGGATCGTTGATGAGTCCCCGAGCGATCGTGACTCGGCGCTTCATGCCCCCGGAGAGGGCGTCAACCTTCGCATCGATCTTTTCGGTGAGCTGCACAAACTCCACCAGCTCTGCGATCCGTTCGTTGAGCTCACTCTTTGCGATATCGAAGTACCTGCCATACATGTACAGGTTGTCGCGGACGGTGAGTTCATCGTCGAGATTGTTCTCCTGGGGAACGATGCCGAGGCGTGAACGCAGGCGTGGTCCCTCCTTCGCGGGGTCAAGTCCCAAGACTGAGAGGGATCCCTCGGTGATCGGACTCACGGCGCTGATCATCCGCATCGTTGAGGTCTTGCCTGCACCGTTCGGACCGAGGAACCCGAAGGTCTCGCCCTGCTCAACCTCGAAATCGATTCCGTCGACGGCAACGAAGTCGCCGAAGCGTTTCGTGAGGCCGGTTGCCTTGATGAGGGGATTGGACATGGCGGTGACGATACCGCGAGAGCACGGCGAACTCTGCTGCCCATTCTGTGGGCTCCAGTATGTAAATACCGTGTACTGGAACCCTGGGTACGCGGCGTGCGGTCACGCGGTAGCCTCATCGGGATGCAGATTCACGAGAACATTGTTGAGACGATTGGGGGAACGCCCCTCGTCAGGTTGTCGCGGATTCACCCACCCGGGAATCTTGTCGGGAAGATCGAGTACATGAATCCCGGTGGTTCGATCAAGGATCGGATCGGGCTTGGGATGATCGAACGCGCCGAGGCAAACGGGTGGCTGTCGCCTGGCGACACGATCGTTGAGCCCACATCAGGGAACACGGGTGTCGGGCTTGCGATGGTCGCCGCGATTCGCGGATACAAGCTGATTTGTGTCATGCAGGACAAGCAGTCCAAGGAGAAGCAGGATCTACTCAAGGCGTACGGCGCCGAGGTCGTGCTGTGCCCAACCGACGTTGAACCCGAGGATCCTCGGTCGTACTACTCCGTCGCCAACGAGATGGCTGATCGCCCGGGGCACTACCGACCGGACCAGTATTCAAACCCGGCAAATCCCCAAGCCCACGTCGACTCCACCGGGCCAGAAATCTGGGAGCAGACCGAAGGCAAGATCGACATATTCGTTGCAGGTGTTGGAACGGGTGGCACGATCAGCGGGAACGCACGCTACCTCAAGTCCATGAATCCCGATATCGCGGTTGTGGGTGTCGACCCCAAGGGCTCGATCTTCACAGCCGAAACGAAGGACGATGTCACCACCTACCTCATCGAAGGCGTCGGGGAGGACTTCTGGCCAGAGACGTACGACCCTGACCTGACCGACCGATACGAGGTCGTTGACGATGCACAGGCATTCGCGATGACCCGCCGACTCGCCGTCGAGGAGGGAATCCTCGTTGGTGGATCCTGTGGCATGGCGGTCGCCGGTGCGGTGCGGGTCGCGGAGGCGAACCCGGACAAACTCGTCGTCGTGATCCTTCCCGATTCGGGTCGCAGCTATCTCTCAAAGATTTTCAACGACGCATGGATGACAACTGAGGGGTTCGCCGTATGACCGAGGATCGTTTCGAGACGATTGCCATCCACGCTGGCCAGGATCCCGATCCGACGACCGGTGCAGCCGTCGTGCCGATCTACGCCACATCGACGTATGTGCAGGAAGCCCCCGGTGTCCACAAGGGGTACGAATACTCCCGGACCGACAACCCGACCCGTACGGCACTCCAAACGCAGATCGCTGCCCTCGAAGGTGTCGATCCTGCCGCAGACGGTGGTGCCGTGGCAACGTCGTCGGGTCTTGCGGCGACTGCGCTGATCGGATATCTCCTCAAACCCGGCGATCGCATCGTTCTTCCAGACGATGCCTATGGCGGCACGTTTCGCCTCATCGCCAGGGTTCTTGCCGATCACGGAATTGCCTGGACAGCAGCCGATCTGTCGTCGCCGGAGAAGGTCGTCGAGGCCGTGACCTCTGATACGAAACTGGTATGGATCGAAACCCCCACGAACCCGTTGCTCAAGATCGTGGACATCGAAGCAGTGGTTGCAGTGGCCAAATCGGTGGGGGCATTGGTTGCGGTCGACAACACATTTGCGACCCCTTACCTCCAGCAACCGCTGAGCCTCGGGGCCGACCTGGTTGTCCACTCGGCGACGAAGTACCTCGGCGGGCACTCGGACACGGTGGCGGGTGCGATCGTCACCAACGATGCCGAACTGCTCGAGCGTCTTCGCTTCTTGCAGAACGCAACGGGCCCCGTACCGGGACCGTTCGACTCGTACCTGCTGCTTCGTGGAATCAAGACACTCGGGGTTCGGATGGATCGCCACTGCGCAAACGCCGGTGCCATCGCCGAGTTCCTCGAAGCAGATCCCAGGGTTGATCACGTCTGGTATCCCGGTCTCCCGTCAGATCCCGGACACGAGATCGCACAGAGGCAGATGTCGGGGTTCGGAGGCATGGTGTCCTTCACACCGGCCGGAGGTGTCGAGGCTGCGAACAGCATCGTCGCCCGAACGAGGCTGTTCTTTCTTGCCGAGTCTCTTGGAGGCGTCGAGTCTCTGATCGAGATCCCCGCCGTCATGACGCACGCCTCCGTCGAGGGAACCGACCTCGAGGTCCCCGCGTCCCTCATTCGGCTCTCCGTCGGCATCGAACATGTGGACGATCTCATCTCCGACCTCGACCGTGCACTTGGCTGATTCCACCGACCTGGGAGGTCTCGTATCCCTCGGTTGGGGCGACGAATGGGGCGAAAAGCTCGCGGCTTCGCCGTTTGACGGAACACCGGCACGCGTCGCGCGTCACGACGGTGTCAAGGTGATGGTCTCTGATGGTGAGTCGGTGTTGCACGCGACGTTCCCGCGTTCGATGCAGCTCGCTGTCGGTGACTGGGTTCAGGTCAAGAATGAGACCATTTCGGGGCTCCTGGAGCGGACCAGTCAGCTTGAGCGCGACAGTGCTGAGTCCGGACCGCAGATCATCGCAGCGAATGTCGATCTCGTGTTGGTGGTGTTCGGCGCTGACCGCCCGTTGAAACGGAACAAGGTGCTGCGATTTGTCGCGTTCGCGTGGGACATCGGCGCCCGGCCCGTCGTCGTGGTATCCAAGATCGATCTGCATGAAGACTCGTCACAGCTCGTATCTGGAATCGAATCGTGGGTTGGCGATGTCGATGTGATTGAAACATCGATCGAGGACGGAGTGGGCATGGACAAGCTCTTTGCCCTGCTTTCTGGCCGAACGGGCACCCTCATCGGAGAGTCCGGTGCCGGCAAGTCGTCGATTGTGAACGCACTGATGGAGGACGAGGTTGCCTGGATCGGCGACGTGCGTGAACGGGATGCGAAGGGTCGCCACACCACAACCCACCGCGAGCTCCACCTTCTACCCGGAGGCGGGATGATCATCGACAACCCGGGGATTCGTTCTCTGGGATTGTCAAGCGAAGGTGAAGGGGTTGAACAGCTGTTCTCGGACATCGAGGAACTTGCGATCGCATGTCGGTTCCGGGACTGTGCCCACCGCACCGAACCGGGTTGTGCCGTGCTCGCAGCCATCGAAACCGGCGACCTTGCCAGCGACCGTTGGAACGCCTACTGCCGCTTCATCGACGAACAAACCGAATCCTCGGCTCGAGCCCAATCAAAGCAGCGACTCAAGAACGCCCGGAAGGAAGCTGCTGCAGCTCAAAGAGCACGCGACCGTGACATGTGACGGTCGCGTACTGCCAACGATGTGACCTCGCTAGATCCTTACACCTTTGGGGAGGGCAAGTCTGTGCCTGGCAAGGAGTTCGTTGTCTCGAAGGATTGTCCCGATGTCGCCATCTGCGACTACTCGCCCTTCGTCGAGGATCACGGCGCGGTCGCAGACTTCGTTTGCGTAGAGCAGGTCGTGGGTCACGATCAACTGCGTGATGTCGAGGTCGTCGAGGAGTGCAGTGAGCTCTGAGCGTGATGCAGGGTCGAGGTTTGCGGTCGGCTCGTCGAGGACGATGATGTCCGGTTCCATCGCAAGGACACCAGCGATCGCAACCCGTCGTTTCTGTCCGAACGAGAGGTGGTTCGGTGGACGGTCGGCAAGATCAGCAACCCCGACGGCTTCAAGGGCAGCATCCACCCTTGCCTCGAGTTCGGCACCTTCGAGCCCGAGATTTCGGGGTCCGAACTCGACATCCTTGCGTACCGTTGTCATGAAGAGCTGATCGTCGGGATCCTGGAACACGACGCCGACCCGACGCCGAATGTTCATCACCGACGAGTTGTCAAGGAGCACACCCGATACCGAGACGGAGCCTGTTTGGGGCATGTGAATGCCGTTCATGTGGAGAATGAGCGTCGTTTTTCCTGCACCGTTCGGTCCAAGGAGCGCGACGCGCTCACCGGGGTGGATGTGGAGGGAGACCGCGTCGAGCGCGGCCGTCCCATCCGGATATCGATAGGAGAGGTTGTCGACGGAGATGACGGGGGTGCTCATGTCGTCAGCACCGCCATTGCAGCG
>QQUL01000232.1 GCA_008501565.1 Armatimonadota bacterium | reverse complement strand
GTCCGGCGTCTACCCCCTCGTTCCCTCACTCGACACGGTCGGACCGATTGCGACGAACATCGCAGACCTCGATCTTGCCTATGGGGTGATGGCTGGCTACGAACCCGAGGATGGTTGGTCCGTTCCAACCGGGGCAATGCCACCCGTCGATACCGGACAGACAACCATCGGTTTGGTCGAGCAATGGCTGACCGCTCCCATGTCGCGCAACGTCCGGGAGGGGATGGAACGATTCATCTCAGGAGTCAAGGAAGCGGGGTTCAATGTCGTGGCCGTCGATGAACCGTCACTCACTCCCCACCCCGCCCTTTCCGGGGCAATCGGACCCGAGATTCTTGAAATCCACGGTGACCGATTCACAAAGCACCGTGACCGTTACGGGGAGGATGTCCGCGCTCGTCTTGACCTTGCGAGCGAGGGCACGGCACGTGATGTCGTCGACGCACACCGGTGGGGCGCCTCGGCACGAAACACCATTGCACGACTCCATGGCGACGGCATCGGGATTCTGGCCGCCCCGACGGTTGGGGCGATGCGAAAAATGATCGGGGTGGATGACATCGACGTCGACGGGGTCCGGCACCCCCATAGGGCGGTCCTGGCCGCGTTCACCGCACCCATCAACCGCATCGGAGTCCCGGCCCTTGCGGCACCCATCAGCGGAGGCGAAGGGGTCCCCGTTTCGGTGCAACTGGTCGCACCGATGTGGCATGAGGCGTCAATTCTCGATGTAGCAGGACGCTTGGAGTCGGCGGGAGTTGTCTCAGCCGGAACGCCTCCTGAAACCGCCGGAGCGAGCAGCTAGTCGGTTCGCACCCGATACCATCGGCACCTTGAGCTCCGAGGAAACCAACGACGGTGGAACCATGAACATTGCGATCATCGGATGCGGCTATGTCGGATTGGTGACGGGAGCTTGCCTGGCCGATCTCGGCCACACCGTCACTTGTATAGACATCGACGCCGAAAAGATCGACGAGTTGACTCGAGGGCGGATGCCGGTCTTCGAACCGGGTCTCGCCGATCTGGTTGCATCCAACTCATCCGCTGGAAGGCTGTCGTTCACGGCCGATTATGCAGTAGGGGTACCAGGCGCCGGTGTCGTGATCATCGCGGTGGGGACGCCTTCGCTTCCCTCCGGGGCGGTCGACCTCACCTATGTCCGGGAAGCCGTCACATCGCTTGCCAATCTGGTCGATCAGGGGACGACGATCGTGTTGAAGTCGACGGTTCCGGTTGGAGCGAACGGACGAATGCAACAGCTGTTCTCCGAGCACGCCCCCGGCAAGGATGTCTCGTTCGCTTCCAACCCGGAATTCCTCAAGCAGGGAGCCGCCATCACCGACTTCTCCGACCCGGACCGGATCGTTGTGGGAGTCACGGATGAGCGGTCTGAAGCCGTCCTGCGCGAGATGTATCGACCGCTCATCGAGCGTGGCGTACCGACCGTATTCACCGATGTCGCTACATCGGAGTTGACAAAATACGCCTCCAACTCCTTCCTGGCGGCGAAGCTCTCGTTCATCAACGAGATGGCCGACCTTTGCGACCAGACTGGTGCGTCGATCGAAGACGTCGCCCTCGGAATGGGACTCGATTCACGAATCTCGCCTTCGTATCTCAACGCGGGACCTGGGTACGGAGGATCGTGCTTCCCGAAGGACACACAGGCGCTCCTACAAACCGGCATTGAAAGCGGTTCGCCATCTCGAATCGTCGCGGCCGCCGTCGAGGTCAACCGCACACGGCGCCGTGCCATGGTCGAGCGGATCGTCGGTGTCCTCGGCGGGGATGTCTCAGGACGATCGATCGGGATACTTGGCATCACGTTCAAGGCCAACACGGATGACCTGAGAGAGAGCCCCGCGGTCGAGATTGCCGAACGACTGATGGAGCGCGGTGCGGCCGTGACCATCTACGACCCTCAGGGGATGGACAACGCCGCTCGTCTGCTTACGAACGCTACGTTCGCGTCCGATCCGTATGCAGCTCTTGACGGAGCCGACGCCGGGGTCATTCTGACCGAATGGCCCGAATTCGGATCGCTCGACCTTGAGCGCGTGCGCAGCGGTCTGAAGACACCTCGCGTCATCGATCTGCGCAACCTGTATCGGGTAGAGGTGATGGCCGCGGCAGGTATCGAATACCACTCCGTCGGGCGACCCTCGTCGATCCCGGGCTCCTGATTCGGTCGTTTCGCGGCGAAAGGGCAAGGATGGTTCCTGAGACCAATATGCTGTATCGGGCGCGTGCAAAAACTACATGGCAACGACAATCGCGCTGGAAGATTTCCCCTACACATTCCCATGAGGAGCAGAGACGGTGTCAGACGAAACCCTGACCGAAGCCAAGCCAGAGCCACAACAGATCGAAGACGTTGTCATCCGCTTTGCGGGTGATTCCGGGGACGGAATGCAGCTGGCGGGTACCCAGTTCACGGCGAGCTCGGCGCTCTTCGGGAATGACCTTGCCACGCTCCCGAACTTCCCGGCCGAAATCCGCGCTCCTGCCGGAACCATCGCTGGAGTCTCGTCCTTCCAGGTACACATCGCCGACTGGGACGTCCTGACCCCGGGCGATAGTCCGGACTGCCTCGTCGCCATGAACCCCGCAGCCTTGAAAGCCCACCTGCACGACCTGGTCAAGGGTGGGTTGCTCATCATCAACTCGGACGCCTTTGAGGACCGCAACCTTGTCAAGGCCGGCTATGAGACGAACCCCCTTGAGGACGGAAGCCTCGACGCATACCAGGTGATCACCGCCCCGATGGACGAACTCACGAAGATCGCGGTGGAGGACTCGGGGGTCAAGGGCCGTGCAACGCTCCGCTCCAAGAACTTCTTTGCACTCGGTCTCATGTCTTGGATCTACCAACGTCCATTGGATCCAGTGATCGAATGGATCGGTTCCAAGTTCGGAACCGATACTCCAGTTGGCAACGCCAATGAGCTGGCGTTGAGAGCCGGATACAACTTCGGGATCACGACCGAATCCTTTCACAAGACCTTTGTGATCAAGCCAGCATCGCTTCCCGCCGGTGAGTACACCAATGTCGTCGGAAACACGGCCACTGCGTGGGGTCTCGTGGCGGCGGCCGACAAGGCGAAACTCCCCCTCTTCATCGGCTCATACCCCATCACCCCGGCGACGACCATTCTTGAGGAGCTTGCCAGACACAAGAACTTCGGCGTCAAGTCGTTCCAGGCTGAGGATGAGATCGCTGGTATCGGTTCGGCACTTGGCGCTGCGTTCGCAGGGCGACTCGCTGTCACGACCACATCCGGCCCCGGTCTTGCCCTCAAATCTGAGACGCTTTCGCTCGCTCTCATGATCGAACTGCCGCTCATAGTCGTTGACATCCAACGTGGTGGTCCCTCAACCGGTCTGCCGACCAAGGTCGAGCAATCAGATCTCTTGTTTGCGATGTATGGACGGCACGGAGAGTCTCCACTTCCCATCGTGTCGACTTCGGCACCCTCTGATGCCTTCGATGCGGCCTTCGAAGCCGCCAGGATCGCACTCAAGTTCATGACCCCCGTGATTCTGTTGACGGACGGCTACATCGCAACGTCGTCGGAACCGTGGCGACTCCCCGATGTCGATGCCTTGCCGGACATCTCGGTTCCGTTCGCATCGGTTGACGAGGATGGCGACCCCTTCCTCCCCTACCTGCGCGACCCGATCACGATGGCCCGACCATGGGCAATCCCGGGTCAGGCTGGGATGGAGCATCGTGTCGGAGGGTTGGAGAAGGATGCAACCACAGGCAATGTGTCGTACGACCCCGACAACCACGAGACAATGACCCACACTCGCCAGGACAAGATCGCCCGGATCGCTGACGACATCCCCGATGTCTCGGTCCACGGTGAGGGCGACGAACTCCTTGTTCTTGGCTGGGGCTCAACCTACGGAGCAATCCGCACGGCAGTGAATCGTATCACCAGGAAGGGACGACCGGTCGCCCATGCCCATCTCCGGTATCTCAATCCGATGCCGAAGAACCTCGGCGAAGTGTTGGGACGCTACAAGCAAGTTCTGATTCCTGAAATCAACATGGGGCAACTCTCACGACTGATTCGAGCCGAGTTCCTGATCCCCACGGTGTCGTTCAACCGGATACAGGGCCAGCCGATGCGGGCAAGGGAAATCGAGACGCAAATCAACAAACTCCTTGATGGGGAGGACGTCGAATGACCGACACAGCACGCTATCAACGATCAGATTTCCAGACCGATCAGGAGGTTCGTTGGTGCCCCGGATGTGGGGACTACACGATTCTCGCTTCAGTCCAGACCTATCTCGCTTCCCTTGACATTGACCGTGAAAAGCATGTGTTCGTTTCGGGGATCGGCTGCTCAAGCCGCTTTCCGTATTACATGAACACCTACGGAATGCACACGGTCCATGGGCGGGCACCCGCAATAGCGACCGGGATCGCTACCGCGAACCCCGAACTCACCGTGTGGGTCATCACCGGCGATGGCGATGGGCTTTCCATCGGCGGCAACCATCTCATCCATGCGCTTCGCAGGAACATGAACCTCAACATCTTGTTGTTCAACAACCAGATCTACGGGCTCACCAAGGGCCAGTACTCCCCCACATCCGAGGTCGGGAAGAAGACGAAGACGTCACCATCGGGGTCAATCGACCGTCCGTTCAACCCGGTGAGTCTCGCTCTCGGTTCCGAGGCCGCGTTTGTCGCGAGGACGCTTGACATGGACCGCAACCACACCATTGCGATGTTGAAGGCGATGCATGAGCATGAGGGTGCAGGTCTCCTTGAGATCTATCAGAACTGCAACGTATTCAACGACAAGGCCTTCATCGATCTGACGGACAAGGACACACGGGACGACAACCGTATCTGGCTCGAGGATGGCAAACCGATCGTGTTCGGCAAGAACAATGAATATGGCGTCGTCGTCGACCATGAAGGCGCC
The DNA here is from genome assembly GCA_008501565.1 of Armatimonadota bacterium. GTDB lineage: Bacteria > Actinomycetota > Acidimicrobiia > Spongiisociales > UBA5794 > UBA5794. The sequence continues at coordinate 1,050 of QQUL01000232.1, read as the reverse complement.
CGTGTCATAGAGGTTTCCGACGTTGGACTTGACAATGTCCACGTGCACCATGCCGACAACCCCAACCCATCGGTTGCCTTTGCCTTGTCGCGGATTTCACAGGGTCCGTACGGTCCGACCCCCCTCGGGGTCTTCCGCAACGTCAAGGTCCCGAGCTACGGGAAGGTCCTTGAACAGCAGATCGCCGCGGCGCAGGAGGCCAAGGGGCCAGGCGATCTCGCCGCCCTCATCCGCTCCCGCGGCACATGGACCGTAGACGCATAATCATCGGCGACGAATCCACACCGTGACCCTCACGCACCGCTGGGGCCACGCCCGGTCGCTATTCCAAGCTGCCCCGCAAGCGGCATACTGCGTGTCATGAAGCCCCTACCTCCACCAATGGACGCTGACAAGCCGCTGGTGTCGGTCATCATCCCCGCTCGTTCCGCTGCCGACACGGTGGCCGGGGCAATCGTTTCGGCCCTGGCTCAGGATGATCCCACTCCCATGGAGGTGGTGGTCGCGGCGGCGGATCCCGCCACCGCCGAGGCGGCCCTCGCGGTCGCTGATCCTCGTGTCACCGTGGTCGACAGCCCTGAAGGCACGACCCCGGCCGGGTTGAATCGAGCTCTCAGGGCCACGAGTGGCGACCTCATCGTGCGTTGCGACGCCCACGCTGTCCTTCCCCCCGGATACATCACGCGGGCCGTGGCGGCGATGACAGATCCTTCCGTGGTCAATGTAGGGGGCCGCCAGATGGCCCGAGGAGTCACGATCTTCGAGAGAGCAGTGGCCATGGCCATGCGTTCGCCCATCGGCGCAGGTGATGCCCGCTACCGCATCGGTGGTCGGTCGGGGCCGGTCGACACGGTGTATCTGGGTGTTTTCCGCCGGTCTGCACTGGAGGCCATTGGAGGCTTCGACGAGACACTCGAAAGAAACCAGGACTACGAGTTGAACTGGCGGCTCCGCCAAGCCGGCGGAGTCGTGTGGTTCGATAGCGAGCTCGCGGTTGAATACCGTCCACGCGGAAACCTGGCAACCCTTTGGAAGCAATACTTCCAATAC
>QQUL01000154.1 GCA_008501565.1 Armatimonadota bacterium | reverse complement strand
CACGGTTGGCAGCGTCGAGATCCTCATCGGACATGTTTCCCCTCCCGGTCCCCAGACCCACCGCGTGTATCTACGAGGGGCCGACGAGTCAGGCAAGGGCGACCTGGTAGGGGAAGTCAAGGCAGACGCGAAACAAGGCGAAGTACTGACCGTCACATTCGATCCGACATCCGATGTCCGAATTGTCCGGGTCGAGACGACCCGCATGGATGGGTGGGTGATCCTCCACGAGATCCGTGTTCTCGCCGAATAGGTCCCCTGGATCTCGGAAACATGGTTGGCCATTGACACACCAGTGGTTCCGGCGTTGAATTGCAACAACAGGGCCAAACCGAGAGGGTGTTCGAATGAAAAGACTCACAGCCATCGCGCTCGCACTTGTGCTGTCGGCCGCGGCGTGTGGTGGCAGCGACACGAGTGACACCCCGACAACCGCCGCCCCCCAAAACGGGACCACAACTTCGCCGCCGGCATCGGACACGACAGCCACGGTGGCGCCGAGCCCTGACAACGAGGTGTCACTCGACGACCCGTGCGCCATTGTCGACGACGAATCGATAAGTGCCACGCTCGGGAAGGGCGTGACCGGCGAGAAGCTTGGCCAAGGACTCTGCGCATACGTGCCCACCGATGGAACGGGTGGGGTCGAGCTGCTGATACAGGATGTGTCAGCAGTTGGCTGTGATGTCGTCTTCAGCGCGGGTGGATTCAACGACGAGGAGCTTGCAGACGGCGTTGGCACCTATGCGAGGTACATGGCCGAAGGCGCCGGCGGCACACACCAGATCGCCGTGTGTTTCGACGAGCAGTACTCGCTTGTTGCCGTGCTGTACGCCGATACAGCCGCTGTCAAAGAAACGCTCATTGGCATCGCGGACGCCGTTGAATTCGGACTCGGCTATTAGAGAACGGGGTACTGCCCGTGGACAAGGTTGATTTCAAGAAGGCCCTGAAGCACCTCTACCAACCCTCGGAGAACGACTTCTCGTTGGTGGATGTACCGGTCATGCAGTTCATCAGGATCGACGGCTCGGGTTCCCCCGAGAGCGAAAGCTTCGAGGAAGCGATCGGATGGTTGTACGCGACGTCATATCCGATCAAGTTCTCATCAAAGACAGATCTCGACCGCGACTATGTGGTTCCGCCGCTTGAGGCCCTGTGGTGGGCCGACGACATGTCCGCGTTCACCACGAACGATCGTGATGCGTGGTTCTGGACCGCGATGATCATGCAACCCGATTGGATCACAGCGAAGATGTTCAACAAGGTCGTGAAACAGGCGTCATCGAAGCTTGGCTCACCTCCCGACACTCTCCGGTTCGAGCTGTTCGCCGAGGGTCTCTCGGTGCAGATACTCCATGTCGGCCCCTACGCCGATGAAGCGCCCACCGTTGCGCGACTCCACAACGAGTACCTCCCTGACAACGGACTCGTCGAAAACGGTCATCACCACGAGATTTACCTATCCGACCCACTGAGGTCGAGCCCCGAGAAGCTCAAGACGGTGATACGGCAACCGGTTGCCCACGCGTAGCGATCCGCTCAGATCGTGATCACCTTCTTGGCTCACGCGAAACAATTCGCCGTAACCGCATGCCGCGCATCGTTAGAGTCCTGCGGATGAAACAATGGCTGACGGACCACTGGTCAACAGCGGGAGCGGTGCTCGTCGGGGGCGGGCTCACCGCCGTGTTCGGCAACATCGCGTTTCAATCGCTGCTCGATTGGATCGATCCATCCAGGATCGACGAGGGTTTCGCACGCGGAACGCTCGGGTTTGGTGGCGGGTCAGACCCCGGTCAGGTCGCTCAGAACACCACGGCGATCATCACGGTGATCTTCGGTTCCGTTGTCATCGTCTGTGCGATCCTTGTGATCGGGCTGGCCCTTCGCAAGATATGGGCTCGCGAGGGAGCACTCTTCGTTTTCGGACTACTCGGGATTGTGTCGATCGGGGCATCTCTTGCAGGCTTCGCCGCCGACCCACCGGCCCCGTCGGCTTCGGTCGGATTCCTGACTGGTATCGCCAACTTCGTCGTTGTTGCGCTGCTTCTCGTGCCAGCCACGCGTCTTGACTTCGACCCGTTTGCTGACTACCACCGCGCCACGATCGCCTCGGACGTGTGAATCCCGGCACGGGCGCCGTCAGCGCACCGACCGTGCAAAAGCCAATACGTGACCATCGGGATCGAGCGAGTACGCAGCCTCGTCACCCCAGTCCCTGGGGGCCAGTGCGTCGAGCTCGGTCGCACCAGAGTCGAGTGCCCGCTGATGGGACACGGCAGGATCGTCCACGACCAGGTAGAGCTCGCAACGAGGCTGTTGGCTTTCTTCGCCGTGCGGCAGTGAAGGGAGCAGCCGTCGTATCGCTTCGAACGGCATGAGACCGAGCGTCGCTCCGCCCGGAAGCAGGAATTGGGTCATCCCCGGTACGTCCAAGACGGGTTCACGGCCCAGAACGGAACCATAGAACGCCGTAGACCGACCCTGGTCCGCCACATAGAGAACGATCAGCGTGGACTCCACCACACCTCGTTCCTGGGTGAAATGTCAGTCACCCAGCACCAACAGAGTCATGAAAGGAGTCCAGATCACCCCATGCATCGGGACCAGCGAGAGGCTGATCGTCATAGGCTGAGTAGCTCGCATCGATCTCAGCGCTCCGTTGAGTTCTCAGCAGCGACGCGAGAGCCTCATCGAGGAGTGCGGCGTCGTTGAGTTCGGAGCGTGACCGTCTCGCTGCGGTGATCAGTGTTTCGTCAACCGTTGTGCTGACCCAGATGCGTGGCATGCCACGACCCTGCCATCTCCATCGCATGTCGTCAAGAGGGCCAATCCCCGGCTTTCACGTTCGGGCGGGAACAACGTCATTGCGGTTCGGGTTCATCGTGCCCGCTGCCAAAGATGGGGGGTGCCGGTTCGGTGGCACTCACACTCTGGCGTTGACCGACCATGAGGCCAACGATCATGCTGACGAAGGTGATCAGGTACACCTGGCCGAGCACAGTCTCGGTGACGGAAAGCAGTCGTCCGAACGCCGAGGTCGTGCTGAGGTCGCCATAGCCGAGCGTCGCAATGGTCACGAAGCTGTAGTACATGAAGCTCGTGGTGGGTTCAGCCGAACCGAAGAAGGCACCGTCAAGTGCCGAATCGGTCAGGAGGAACATGAAGTCGAATGTCAGGGCTATCAACAGGTAGGCAGCCACCGCACCGAGCAACGTACTGAGCGTTGCTCGACGGTGCTGCATGAGCCGTCTCACCAGCACGACAGGGGCAAGTGCGGAAAGGATGACCCATGCAAGCGAGGGGGTGAACGACGAGACACGGGATCCACCGTCGCCGGTGAAGAGATCGATAGCGAACACCACGAGGGTTGCGCCGACTCCAACCCCGATTGCGATATCGGCGACGAGCAGAACCCGCGATCCGACGCCGGAGGCGCGAAGGGCGAGCAAGAGTGTCGCTCCGACAATCAGCGTGACAAACACAATTCCGACGTCGGCCATGATGCTGTCCGCATCCGAGCTGAGGTCGACGAGAGACAGTGTGACGACTGCCACGATGACAACGACCAACAGCACGCCGAACCGATCGACGTACTGCGATTCGTCGTCGAAGACTCTCCATTTGTTCCGCTGTGGTGCGTTCATGTCATCCGTGTTCCTGCGAGACGCCGATAGTAGATACCTCGGCCACCGCAAGAAGGGTATACGCAGAGACCCGCACCGCTCTACTGATCGGCGCGGGTGCCGCCTTGTCGAGCGAACGAACCCAGGGAACCGTCGAGGGCGTCAAGGGCCCGAACCGCATGTGCCTCGCCGAACACCAATGGGGGCCGGATCTTGATGATGTTGCAATGAGGACCGTTGATGCCCGTCAGGATGCCTCGGTCGCATAGGTCGGACACGATCGCGTTGACCTGTGACTCGGGCACCGGTTCCTTCGTTTCTGGGTTCGTGACGAGCTCAACACCCCAAAAGAGCCCTTTTCCGTGAATCGTCCCGATCATGTCGTGGGTCCGGGAAAGCTGATCGAGTCCTTGTCGCAGGATCGCACCGGTTCGATCGACATTGTCGAGGAGCTGCTCATCCTCGATCACGTCAAGGACCGCCAGGGCCACCTCGCATGACACCGGGTTCCCGCCGAACGTGTTGAAGTACGAGTCTGCTTTCGCAAACGAAGCGGCGATCTCGGGTGTGGTGATGACAGCGGCAATCGGGTGACCCGCCCCCATCGGTTTGCCGAGGGTGACAATGTCGGGAACGATGCCGTAGTCCTCGAATCCCCACCACGTCTCTCCCGTGCGACAGTATCCGGCTTGCACCTCGTCGGCGATGACGAGACCTCCGAGGTCGTGCACATGGCGAGTCGCCAGGCTGAGGTAATCCACCGGAGCGTTGAGAAAACCGTTTGCGTCCCACGTGCTGTCGACGAGGAAGGCCGCGACACCCTCGCCGGAGTCGCTCAGCTGCTGTCCTGCCCGCCTGACGTCCTCGGCGTAAGCGGTGCCCGCGTCGTCCCCCGCGTGCGTTCCGCGGTAGGTGTTCGGCGGCTCAGCTACGCCGATCCAATCGGGAACCCTCTCGCCTGGAGGGTGGTTCGCAAGCGAGAGTTGATCGACGAGGGTGGAGTTGCCGTGGTAGGCATGATCGTTGACAACCACACCGTTGTGTCCGGTTACGGTGCGTGCGATCCGGACGGCGAGGTCGTTTGCCTCACTGCCGGTACACACGAAGATCGCCGACGACAGATCTCCTCCGAGTTTGACGGCGAGGCGTTCGGCAAGATCGATCACGCTGTGGTGGAGGTACCGCGTGTGGGTGTTGAGGGTGCTCGCCTGTTTCGTCAGCGCCTCGACAACCCGCGGATGACTGTGCCCAACCGATGCCACGTTGTTGTAGCAGTCGAGGTACTCCCTTCCGTCGGCGTCGTAGAGGAAGACACCCGCTCCACGGACGATCTCGATCGGATCGTCGTAGAACAGCCGGTAGCTTGGCGCAAGGGCCGACTTTCTCCGGCCAAGAAGGTCACCGGTCATGTTCGACCTGGCGGAGCGAGGTGTGGAGTCGATGCGTCAGCAGATCCGAGTCAACGGTGAGCCATTTCGCCAGCCCATCCATGGCTTCGGGGCGTTCTCGCAGGACATGCGTCGTGTAATCGGACCCCTTCGCGATCATGAAGTCGAAGAGGAGCAACCCCAGCACCAATCTCACGAGAATGAAATCGTAAAGCACCCCTACCTCCTCGTCTCGCAGCGGAAACACCGAGTTGAACCCCGTTGCGAGCGCCTCGACCGCCGCTATCGGATCATCGCTCGCTCTTGCGAAGCTCGACCCGGATACGGCGAGATCGTCGATGAGCGGAGCCTTGACCATGTCGCCGAAGTCGATCACACCCGTGAGCTCATGGCTCGACTTGTCTGCACGCAGAAGGTTGCCGCGATGGGCGTCATTGTGGATCACCTGGCGGCGCAGATCACTGAACTTCGAAGAAGCCACATCAGCGAGGTGTTCCTGATGGCTCCCCACAACGCCGATCACATCAGCTTGCGCGTGGCGCCACAGTTGGTCGCTTCCGATCAACCCATTCGAGATGTCCCAGGGCATGAAGTGGTCTGCGCCAGCGTGATCGAATCCGCTGAGCGCTCGACACATCTTCCCCTGAACCCGACCGATGGCCCGGAGGGGTTCTGCTGGCACGTTTCGCTCCGCGTCGAACGTGATCCCGGGAAGGTACGTCACGAGGCGCATCTGGCACGTGGACCCGGATTGATCCACAATCGCACCGATCGCGTTGCCGTCGATGCCATCGACGATCCGTGGCACGGGCAGCTCGGGCGCTGTTGCCTCGAGGTGCTTGAGGACTGCCACTTGGAAGTCCACGACCGAGGGATCCTCAAGTGGACCCGCAATCTTGAGGACGAAGTCCCCGTCGTCCGTTTCGATTCGCACATTCTGATCCCGCTCCCCTGAGAGTTGTGTCATGCGTCCCGACAGACCGTATGAAGTCGACGCGGCAACGGCGACGACGTCAAGCGCGATGGATGGTG
>QQUL01000092.1 GCA_008501565.1 Armatimonadota bacterium | reverse complement strand
GAGCACGAACGACCCACGGACCACGCTCCTGGGACGACTCCTCCGAAGGACCCGTCTTGATGAGATTCCTCAGCTCTGGAACGTGGTGCTGGGTGATCTGGCGCTCGTCGGACCACGCCCGGAACGCCCCGTGTTCGTCGAGGAGTTCTCACACGCCATACCCTTCTACAACACTCGTCACCTGGTGCGCCCGGGCATCACCGGCTGGGCTCAGGTGCACAGCGGCTATGGCGATGGTGTCGAAGACGCCCTCGACAAGCTCACGTACGACCTGTACTACGTGAAACACTCATCCCTGTGGCTTGACATGGAGATACTCGGCAAGACCGTCTGGACGGTCCTGACCGGTGACGGCTCCCGATGATGCCTGCAGGCGCAAACATGGGCTGTGGCGGAATGCTCACGAGGGTTTCCCGACATCATCCGGTACGCTGACCGTCACGGACGAGGACTCATGCAACAAACCGAAGGGGCCCGATGGTGGAGACCAAACGCGCACTGATCACAGGGATCACTGGCCAGGACGGTTCCTATCTCGCCGAGTACCTGCTGAGCCTCGGATATGACGTACATGGGACGATCCGCACGACGACTCAGGACCTCGAGGACACCCGTGTCGGGCATTTGGTGACGGGCGATGAACCTGCCGTAGCTCTCCATGTCACCGACCTTGCCGATTCACACTCCCTTGGCCGCCTCGTTGCAGACCTTCACCCCGACGAGGTCTACAACCTCGCCGCCCAGAGCCATGTCCGGGCGAGTTTTGACCAGCCGATCCACACCGGCAATGTCACCGGTCTGGGAGCCGTGAGACTCCTCGAAGCAATCAGGACCACCGATCCTGACATCAGGTTCTATCAGGCATCGAGCAGCGAGATGTTCGGCTCCTCGCCGCCGCCCCAGGGCGAGGACACCCATTTCCACCCACGCAGCCCCTACGCCGTGGCGAAGGTATACGCCTACTGGGCAACGATCAACCACCGAGAGTCCTATGGCATTCACGCTTCCAACGGAATCTTGTTCAACCACGAAAGCCCTCGGCGTGGCAAGGAGTTCGTCACGCGCAAGATCACGTCAACGATTCCTCGGCTCATCTCGGGAGAACAGACGAAGCTGTATCTCGGAAACCTCGACGCCAGGCGGGATTGGGGACACGCCAGGGACTACGTCAAGGCCATGCATCTGATGGTCAACCACGATGAACCGCTCGACCTCGTCGTCGGAACCGGGGTTGCTCATTCCGTGCGGGACTTCCTTGACGCAGCTTTTGGGATCGTCGATCTTGACTGGCAGGAGTATGTCGAGGTGGACCCCAAGTTCTACCGTCCTGCCGAGGTTGACTATCTCCAGGCAGACATCACGAAGCTGACTGAAACGCTCGGATGGGTACCCGAGACAACATTCGAACAGCTGGTGAAGGAAATGGTCGAATCCGACATCGCTCAATACGAATCGAAACGATGAGCCACACCCAGACAGCGGTGATCGGTGGTGGCGGATTCATCGGAAGACACGTCGTGTCGGAGTTGCTCGCCCAAGGTCGCACCCCGGTCGTGGTCTCCCAGGAGTACTCCACGATCAATGGTGCCGATGTCAGGGTTGCCGACGTGACCGACACCGCAGTTACCGCAGAAGCCCTCGATGGTTGTACGTCCGTGATTCACCTCGCCGCCCGCGCCGGCGGTATCCAGATGCACGACACCTCAGGGCTGTATCGATCGAACCGCACCGTCACCGACAGTGTCTTGGAAGCCTGCGCCGCTCGGCGTATCACCGATGTGTTCATCGCCTCCTCCCAGGTCGTGTACCGAAATGCCGAGAGTCCCCTCGAGGAGACGTCCCCAATCGTCTCAAGCGTGGACGACCCCACGCAGTACGCCTGGTCGAAGGCATCCGACGAGGTCATTGCGAAATGGTGGGGGAGCACCGATGACCGCCGGGTTGTGATCGGTCGGTTCGGAAACATCTACGGGGCCGGTGCCCCCTACGACGAGACCCGGTCAACGGTGATCCATGCGCTGATTCGCCGATTCTGTGAAGCCAAATCCGGATCACGCGTCGAGGTCTGGGGTGACGGCACCGCGGTGCGGAGTTTCCTGTACGTTGCCGATGCCGCGGCTGGAGTCGTTACCGCACTCACCCATGGTGAACCGGGCGCCGTATACAACATCGATTCTGGGGTCGCGCACACGATCGCTGATGTGGCGAGGACCATCAACGAAGTGGTCGGAAACGAGCTTGAGCTGGTGTTCGACCCAAGCAAGCCGTCGGGTGTGGCGTACCGCGTCGGTTCGGTTGATCGGCTCGCGGCGTTGGGTTTCGAGCCATCAGTCCCGCTTCATGACGGGATCGAGGCAACGATCGCCGACTTCCACAATCGAGCCAACCATGGCGAATTCTCGGGCACACTGGCGTGACAGGATGAATACGGAGACGGGTGAGAGCGTGCCAAATGAGGATTCAGGTAGGCATCCGCATGGCACGAACGTGCGAGTTCTCTATATCGCCGGCGCAGGTCGTTCGGGGAGCACGATCGTGGACAACATTCTGGGTCAGATTCCTGGTTTTTTTTCGGCTGGCGAAATCGCCTACTTCTGGCAGCGGTTCATCGTCGAGCGGCGAAGGTGCGGATGCGGCGAAGTCGGCACGAACTGTCCCGTGTGGTCAAAGATCCTTACACAGATCGGTAGTCCCGGCCCCGACATTGCTTCGGCGATGGTGTCCGCGGCCCGGTCGGCAACCAGAATCCGGCACGTGCCGTCGATGGTCGCTCCCGGCGGCGCCAATCGCCTTCATGCCGCTCTTGGCACCCAGTACCTCGACCGACTGAGCGGGCTCTATGGGGCCATACGTGAGACCAGCGGTTCGAGGGTGATCGTTGACTCGTCGAAATTCCCGGGGTACGGGAAGGCTGTTTCATCGCTGGATGGTGTCGACATGAGCGTGATCCACCTCGTCAGGGATCCACGCGCCGTTGCGTATTCATGGCTTCGTCAGAAGCCGCAACCAGACACCGACTCTCGGAGTCACATGATGCAGCGGAGGGCCAGAACCGTTGCGCCACGCTGGATGACGGCGAATATCGCTGCCGAGGCTCTGTTCAGTCGTGGAAACACTCCGTACGCACGAGTGCGCTACGAAGATTTTGCCGCCGAGCCCCGCAAGACGCTCGACAACGCTCTCCAGCGCCTCGGATTGGAACAGCTTCCCACAGGGATCATCGCAGATGGGCACGCGGAACTGGACACGACGCACACAGTCTCTGGAAATCCGAGCCGGTTTTCCACCGGCCGTGTAGCACTCCGCGTTGACGATGAGTGGCGTTCGGCGCTGAAGCCCAAGGATTCCAGAGTCGTGACATCCCTGACCTTCCCCCTTCTCGCCCGATACGGCTACCTGTCAGGCTGACGTTCGGCCCTGACAGAACCGCTGATTCGTCGGGTGATTAGTGTCCTTGGTAGTCGAGAAACCACCCTCCGTATGCCAAGGATCCGTGTTATTTTGGTGTATTGGTGGATACGCGGTTGAACGACGTATCCAGGGAGTAGACGGTCGATCGGTCGACAGGCGCGGAGAGTCGGGCGCCCGTTGAATCGGTGTTTGGCGGGGCTTGCCAAAGACAGTAGCGCCGGTCTATCGGAACATGGAGGGCACATGCTGGCGCTGACGCTTCGGTCTCACTTGCTCCGTCGCGCCACCCATCTGCTCTTGGTGATGACCCTTCTCGCGACCACCGTGGTCTCATCAATCGGCATTGCGAGCCCCGTCGCGTACGCAGCGGACTGGGAGCAGCCCACCTATGTTCGATCGATCGGCGGAACCGGTGCTGCCGGCGTCTACGCGTGGGGCATCGAATACAACCCCGTGACGGATCAGATACTCGTTGGTGACTACTGGAACTATCTGATCAGGCAGTACGACCTCGACGGCAACGATGTTGGCTCTTTCTTCCGTCTGCCTTCTGAACGAGTGGGTCAGCCATACACGGTCAGCGTGGACCCACGCAACGGCGATGTCTGGACACCCGAGATCTCCGATGGCTCGAGTCCCCGGATGACGCGCTACGACAAGGACGGAAACTTCATTGCCGATTATGGGCTGTCGGTCGGATACATGGCATGGACCAACATCAGGGACGGCTACCTCTACGTTGCCGATAGCCACTATTGGAACAACAGCGGCAATCCCCCCGAGATCATCAAGTACGACATCGATGCGGGTGTGACCGAGGTGTCACGATTCGGCGAATACGGCACCGGTGGGGGTGAATTCGGGATCATCCACGGGATGGACTTTGATGCCAGTGGGAACATATACCTCGCGGATGCGGGCAATCTCAACGTCCATGTGTATTCACCCACAGGAACGTGGCTGTACGACTTCGGCGGGCAGGGAAACGCCGTTGGCCAGTTCAAGGGTGATCTGCGGGGACTTGTCGTGGATGAGGTCAACGGGTGGGTTTACGTTGTTGACGCCCAGGCCTCCCAGATAGAGAAGTTCGACATCGACGGAACCCCGCTCCTCCATTGGGGGTCGGAGGGAGCTGGCGACGGACAGTTCGCCGACGGCGGGCGCGAAATCACCTTGGATGCCGATGGAAACGTGTGGGTTGCGGACTTCGGGAACTTCCGGGTGCAGCAGTTTGACTCCGATGGAAATCTCATGGCGATCCACCCAAACCCCCCGCAGCCCCCGGCGGAAGGCATGTTGAACCATCCACGGGACGTGGCGGTTGACCCGGTGACGGGGAGCATCTGGACTGCCGAGCCGTGGAACCAGAGGTTCCAGGAGTTTGCATCGGACGGGTCGTTCCTGGAAGCCTGGGGCACAAGGAACTCCCTCCCTCCGTACGGTATGAACTACCCCCGCGGCATCGGTATCGACCCTGTGACACGGGAGGTCTGGGTCGCAAACACTCGGGATCATCTGATTCGCGTCTATGACAACGACGGCAACTATCTGAGACAGGTTGGTGACGGTATCGACAGCAGCGCCTTTGGGAGTCTCAGGTGGCCCATGGACATCGAGTTCTTCGGCGACCGGGTGTACGTGTCTGATTACGTGTCCGATTTGGTGAAATGGTTTGATCCCGCGACCGGTGCGGAGCTGGGTGCGATAAGCCGCGACAACAATGGCATCTCCGTCGACCCGAATACTGGGAATGTGTATGTCGTGTCGTGGAACTACGATCGTGTATATGTCTACGCCCCGAGTGGCTCTTATCTCTTCTGGTTTGGTGGGCGGGGCAGCGATGATGGTGAGTTTGAGAATCCTTGGGACATCGACATCATCAACGGATATGTCTATGTGACTGACTCGGCGCTTGACCGGGTGCAGGTGTTCAATCTCGACGGTGACTTCGTTGGAAAGTGGGGGACCAGAGGCAGTGGCGCCTATGAACTCAAGGATCCCTCAGGGCTGACCCACGATGCCGCGGGGAACATCTATGTGACCGATGCCGGGAATGACCGCATTCAGGTGTACTCATCGACAACCCCCGTTCCCGGCACCGAAACAAATGCTCCGGTCGCCGCTTTTACCTCGCCGATGCAGTCGGACGTCATGCCTGCTGGCACCGTTGCCATCACCGGCACAGCGACCGACGAATCGGGTGTTGTGACTGTGGAGGTCGCGATAAAGGATCGCGACTCGAATCTGTGGTGGGACGGTCAGCGGGCTGAGTGGCAGACCGGAAAAGCATGGAGCATCGCGTCGTGGACAGGTTCCGCCAACACAGCAGTTGATTGGAACCTCGGATTCATTGCCGCGATTCCCGCCGGTAGGTACTACACACAGGTTCGAGCCACAGATGTGCATGGGAACACGCCAGCGGAATTCCCTTGGGTGAATTGGAGTGTCGAGTATCCACCGACGAATACTGTTCTGCCAGCGATTTCGGGGACGGCGGAGGTTGGTGAGGTGCTTTCGACTTCTGATGGGTCCTGGACGGGTACGGCACCGATCACCTTCACCTATCAGTGGCAGCGCTGTGACGGTGGATGTAGCGATATCGCTGCAGCCACGTCGTCGACATACACGGTTGGTGCCCAGGAGGTTGGTTCGTCTTTGAC
>QQUL01000237.1 GCA_008501565.1 Armatimonadota bacterium | reverse complement strand
TGCACTCGACTTCCACCTTCCTGTCAACGGGCTCCAGAACGGTGCTCCCGATGGGATGGCTCTTGTAGACGCAACCCCTGCCGTGGTTCAGTTCCTCAGCTACGAAGGAACCATCACAGCGACCGCCGGTCCAGCCATCGGCTCCACGTCAACCGACATTGGCCAGGCGGAGGGGTCCTCAACAGCCATTGGAGACTCGTTGCAGCTTGTCGGGACGGGAACTGGATACGACGACTTCACCTGGACCGGACCCGTTGCTGAATCACCAGGATCGATCAATGCTGGACAGACATTCGACGGTGGAGGCGGTTCTTCGACTACATCCACCACACCAACCACGTTGCCTCCTGGTCCGGTTGCCGATGTGATCATCAACGAACTCGACTCCGACACCATTGGGACGGATGCACTGGAGTTTGTCGAGCTGTACGACCACGGCATCGGTAACACCGCCCTCGATGGCCTGAGTCTGGTCTTCTTCAATGGCTCGAGCGATACGGTCTACAAATCGATTGACCTCGACGGATACTCGACCGACGGCGGTGGATACTTCGTCGCTGGTAATCCTGCGGTGGCCGGTGTCGATGTCCAATTCGCGGGCAATGGACTACAAAACGGCGCAGACGCCGTAGCGCTCCTGGTCGGCGACTACTCCAACGGCGATCCCGTTCCGGGCGCATCAGTGATCGTGGATGCGATTGTCTACGACACCAACGACGCGGATGATGCTGGCCTCTTGGCTCTACTCAACGCCGGTCAGCCGCAGGTCAATGAAGACGGCGCCGGCGACAAGGACAATCACTCGAATCAGCGGTGTCCGAACGGGACCGGTGGAGCCCGCAATACGTCCACCTATCAGCAATGGGCACCGACGCCCGGTGCTGAGAACATCTGCACCGTTCCAGTGTTGGATGCCGGTTTCCAGCCAATCCATGCGATTCAGGGAAGCGGTCTCGCGAGTCCGTATGTCGGCTACCTCGTGAGCACGACCGGTGTCGTGGTCGGCGATCACGAGGGAGTATCTCCGACTCTTCGAGGTCTGTTCATCCAGTCAGCGGATCACGAGGCTGACGCGAACCCGGAAACCTCCGAAGGCATCTTCGTCTTCCTTCACAACACAGGAGACAACTTCCAGGTCGGGGATTATGTCGAGGTTCACGGAACGGTCGACGAGTTTTTCAACCAAACGCAAATCGGCAATGTGACGTCGATTGTGAAGGTGTCTGACGGAGCTCCGGTGACACCAGCCACCGTCTCGATGCCGGTCGGGTCCGTCGATGAATGGGAGGCGTACGAGGGAATGCTCGTCACGATCCCCCAGACGCTGTCGGTGACGGAGACCTACAACCAGGTCCGGTACGGTGAAATCGAGCTGTCATCCGGCGGACCGCTCGACAACCCGACCAACGTGGCAGCGCCCGGAGCGGCCGCGGCCGCGGTGTCACAAGCCAACACGCTGAGGCGAATCCAGGTTGACGATGGGATGACGAACCAGAATCCGGATCCGACGCCCTACCTTGACATCGCAGATCCCGTGCGAATCGGTGACACCATCACCGGTCTCACCGGTGTCCTCGGCTATTCGTTTGGACGATATGAGATCCAACCACTTGACACCGCACCTTCGAGTTTGGTGTCCTTCGACCGGACCAACCCGCGCCCCGTATCGCCTCCCTCCGTAGGCGGCGACTTGACGGTGGCGTCGTTCAACGTGTTGAACTACTTCACGACGATCGACACGGGGGCAGCGATCTGTGGCCCGAGCGGCAACCTTGGTTGCCGCGGCGCGGACAGTGTTGCCGAGTTCGATCGCCAGAAGGCCAAGATCGTCAAGGCGATCCTTGCGCTTGACGCCGACATCGTCGGACTCATGGAGATTGAAAATCACGTGACCGATGCCGCTCTCGATGACCTTGTGGCCGCGCTGAATGCGGACGGTTCGGTGGACTACAAGAAGGTCGATTCAGGGTTCGTCGGCGACGATGCGATCAAGGTCGCAATCATCTATGACGAGGATGCAGTCTCGGCGGTCGGTGCCCATGCAGTTCTCGATAGCAGCGTAGATCCGCTCTTTGTCGACTCGAAGAACCGCCCGACATTGGCACAGACCTTCCAGGACTCGGAGTCCGGCGGCCGGTTCACCGTCGCGGTGAATCACCTCAAGTCGAAGGGTTCCGCCTGTGATGACCTCGGGGATCCTGACAATGGTGACTTCCAAGGCAACTGCAATGCGACGAGGACGAACGCTGCAACGGCTCTTGTCAACTGGCTCGAGACCGATCCAACAGGAAGCGGCGATCCGGATGTGCTGATCATCGGAGACCTGAATTCGTATGCCATGGAGGATCCGATTGCAGCGATCACCGATGCCGGGTACACCGACTTGATCAGGTCGTTCCAGGGCGTGGGAGTCGCACAGGACGCGTATTCCTACGTGTTCAGCGGTGAGCTCGGGTATCTCGACCATGCGTTGTCGAATGCCGACATGACGGCGCAGATCACCGGCGCCGCGTTCTGGCACACGAATGCCAACGAATCGCTTGCCACGGACTATGACCTCGACTTCAACCGACCTCCGGGCAACTACCAGGACACCCTGTATCGGGCGTCGGATCACGATGCCGTGGTAATCGGGGTTGTTACGGCAACGAGTGCCATGGAAGACATTGCGCAGGTCGGTTCAGAGATTGACGAACTGATCGCAACCAGTAACAGCCACGCTGGCAGGCACCTTGCGAAGGCGAAGAAGTCGATCGACAAGGCTCTGAATCCGAGCTACTGGGATGGCGAGATGATCGACTCGAAGAAGGTCTTCGATCAGTTGAAGAAGGCCGTCAAGGAGATCGACAAGGCCAGCGATCATGGTGACGTCGATTCGGGGGAGGCAGAGGATCTCATCGCTGTCCTCGTCCAAACCGCCCGTGACGCGGCATCTGAGGCCCTCAACGATGCCGAGGCAGCGCCCACCAGGCCCAGGCATCTCGATCACGGCTGGGAGCGGCTCCTAAAAGGTGACGACGAAGCCGCCAAGGGCAAGTGGGACAAGGCGATCAGTAATTACAGGAAGGCATGGCAAGAGGCAGAAAAGGCCGTCAAGTAGTGACCTGAGGGACTCCGCGGGGAGTCCCTCAGTCTCCCCTTGCGCGTGAGCTGGTTGTCAGGCCACCGCCGAGTCCGTGCGGTTACAAGCGGTTCGTGTCGGTGATCACGTCATCGGGGTAGCAGTACGCCCAGTGCTCGCCCGGCTCCTTGGATCGGATGACGCCGTGGCCTGACGCCTGCCAGTGTTTCATGGCGTGCTGGTTCTTCGAATCGTTGCAGCAGCTTGTCTTCCCACACGTGACGCAATAGCGCAGATGCACCCAGGTGTCGCCCATTGCGATGCATTCGTCACAACCACCGTCGGGCATCGGATCCAGCGGGATGTGGGCAAGGTGTTCACAGGGTTTTGCCATAGGGCGGCAGAGTACCGAAAACAGAGGAGCGATGGCCCCGCTCTGTTCCTCACGTCACGACTGGTAATCGCCGGAAGCGTTGCGAGCTGGGCACCGTGAGCCCATCTCCATGCGAGAGTGATCGATATCGACGCCGGGACGGCGGACGTCGTATGATCACGTCCGATACGGATTTCGTCCCTGAAGGGAAACCAGTATGAACGACACGAGCGACCGTCCGACGGTGTCAGGTGGGGATTCAAACCGTGGCGTCGTGGTCTTCGAGATAAGTCCCCGGTCGATCTGGCACGTGATCGGTGCGATCTTGCTGACCGTCGGCGCCGTGATCGTGTTCAACCGGGCGCGGGGGTTGGTCGTGCAACTGGTCATCGCCTTCTTCTTCGCGCTCGCGATCGTTCCGCTGGTGGAACGGATCCACAAGAAGCGTGGCTGGAAGCGCGGTGCCGCAGTTGGTGCGATCTATGGGGTTTTCTTGTTGTTCTTCCTGGTCATGGTGTTCTTCCTGATTCCGATGATGGTGGATGTCGCGACGCTGATCGGTGACAATGCAGCGACATGGGCTACCCAGGCGAATCAGTGGGTTTCCGACACGTTCGGTGTGAGCCTCAGCGGTCCCGATCTCGCGGCGACCGGCGACGCCGGAGCCGATGCTGCGGCCGCAACGTCCGAATGGTTGCAGTCCGCCCTTGGCAGCCTTCTTGGCGTGTTTGCGACCGGCATCGGTCTCATCTTCGCTGCAATGACCATCGCACTGTTCACGTTCTACTTCGCTGCGAACAATCAGCGAATCCAAACAATCATTCTGTCCTGGTTCAACCCCGACACGCAAGAACGACTCGGCTGGACCTGGGACACCGCCATGGAGCAAACCGGTGGCTATTTCTACTCCCGGATGATCCTGATGGTCATCAACGGTTCAGGCTTCTTCTTCACCATGGTGCTTGTTGGGCTGCCGACCGCGATCGCGCTGCCGTTGGCGATATTCGCCGGCTTCGTATCGGAGTTCATTCCGGCGATCGGAACGTACATCGGCGGTGCCATCCCGATCGCCATCACCCTCGCCATGCAGGGGATGGTGCAGGGACTGATCGTGCTCGGGTATGTGCTCGTGTATCAGCAGGTCGAGAACTACTGGTTGAGCCCGAAAGTGAGTGCACAAACGATGACACTCAACGGTGGTGTGGCGTTCGGTGCCGCACTCGCCGGTGGTGCGATCGGCGGTCCGATGGGTGCGTTCATGGCACTTCCCGTTGCCGCACTCATCACGTCGTTCATAGGGAACTATCACACGCCGCGGGAAGTCGTGTACAAGTCCAAATATGCCGACGACGATCAAGAAGCGACGCTCGATCGTGCCGAGCCGGCAGCGGAGAGCTGAGAGCTCAGGCCCCGTAGACCACAGCGGTGTCTTGATCCTTGGGAATCTTGACGGTGAACGTTGTTGCGCCCGGGCGAGAGTCGACAGCAATCGCTCCACGGTGTTGGTTCACGACGATGCTGTACACCGTGTCGAGTCCGAGTCCCGTGCCTTTTCCCGGCTCTTTGGTCGTGTAGAACTTCTCGAAGATACGGTCTTGAATCTCACGAGGAATTCCGGGCCCGTTGTCGTGGATGGTCACCACGATGCAGTCGTCCGCCTCGACGGCACGGATCAAGATCCGTGGATCCTCGGTCGCTGCGTCCCGGAGCGAATCGCTCGCGTTGTCGATCAAGTTCGTCCAAACCTGGTTGAGCTGACTCCCATAGGCAGTGATGGGTGGCAGCCCGTCTTGATACTCACGCTCGATCTGGATGTCCTTGGTTTTGGATCGCAGGATCAAGAGTGTGTCCTCGATTCCCTTGGGGACATCGACCTCTTGAACCGGGGCCTGGTCGAGGAAGGAATAGGACTTCAGCGCCCCGACGAGCTCCGACAGCCGCTTTGATCCTTCGTCGATCTCTGCCAAAAGGGAGTGGACCTCTGCTTCGGCAGCCATCACCTCGACGACAAGCGAAGTACGGTCCGCCGGAATCGTTTCGAGATCATCAACGATGAAGCCGGCTTCGACCAGCGGCGCCGAGTACCGCCACGGATCGTTCACACCGAGGGCGTCGAGAGCGTCCTCCAGTGCTCCTTCCCGATCGGCACGGTCCATGCCCGACAGCCGAGGCCGTTCCCGCTCCGCCAATCTGAACGGAAGCGTGAGGTCTGCGGGCATTGCCTTGGCTGCCACGACGAAGCGCTCGATCGCAGGGCGAAGTTCGCTTGCACCGCGAGTAACCGCGGCGGCAGGGTTGTTCATTTCGTGGGCGAGTCCAGCGGTGAGCACTCCGATCTGGGCCATGCGTTCGGACTGTCTGAGGCGATCCTCCTGCTCGCGCCAACGTTGAAGGAACACGTCGAACAGGGCTCGCGTCGCTTCGGCACTTGATGCAAGGACTGCCTCGAATGCTTCCTTGGGAATCGCAACGAGCGATGTCTCGGACAAGGCACGGGCTGTGGCGCTTCTCGGCTCGGCGGTCAGCAGCGCCATTTCGCCAACGACCACACCCTTTCCGGAGACGCCGATTCCCACCTGTTGACCTGCCGCGGCCCTCAGCACTCCGAGCTCACCACCCCTGACGATGGACGCCTTTTCC
>QQUL01000021.1 GCA_008501565.1 Armatimonadota bacterium | reverse complement strand
CGCCCGCTGTCAAGGGCTCGGCATCGAATGTCGCGATCGAGATGTTCAGCCCGTAGGCGAGACCGAGTGTGAGGGAACCAACGATGTTCACGACTGTTGTACCGAGCGGGAATCCGGAGTCGGTGGTACCCAACCACAACGTCGCGAGCCATCTGCACACAGCCCCCAAGCCGCCTCCCAACACGATCAAAGCAACAATCACCAGCGACCCTCGTTCGATTGCTGGGACGCCGGACGTCCTGCCACCGATCGACCGGCCACAGCTGCAGCGACACCGAGCGCTACCGAGGCGACGATCCATACGGCCGAGCCAAGCCATGCCCCGTCGTCTGCGAGCACAACAGATTCGAGGGCAAACGCTGAAAAGGTCGTGAACGACCCGAGGAACCCAACAGCAAAAAAGCGGTTGACGTGTGCGCCGTACGTTCCCCTCGCAAGGAACCAACCAAGACAGAAGGCGCCGACCAAGTTCACGAACATGAGCGAGCCGCGGCCGCTGTCACCGAGGACAGTGACTGCGACACGCAGTGCCGTTCCTGCTGCGCCACCGGCAAAGACGAACGCGAGTTCTCTCAAGTGTTTCGGCATGGGGCGACGCTACACGGCACGGTGTCGGATCAGCCGTCGCATTCACTCGATTCACCATCGGCGTCGGCTTGTATTCCGGCATCCTGGTCCCGAATCACGGAGGCAACCTTGCCGCGAATACGTTGCAAGTCGGGGATCGGATGGCCCAGAACGTCCCATGCCGGCGCGTAGTAGCCGGGGTTGAATCCCACCGTTTCGATGTCCGAGAAGTCAAGCCGTGCCGTCATCTCGAGCATGTCTGAGGCGAACGTCACGGGCAGGTCCGTCACCATCGAACCGTCAAGTGCATCGACGATTCCGCCAAGACCGCGAAGCAAGGTGAGCGGTGTCGACTTGGCAGCGACTGCACGCAACATGCAGCGTTGGCGTTGCATACGGGCATAGTCGCTTGAGCCCTTCCGTGCCCGGACGTAGGCCAGTGCCTCGGGACCATCAAGACGATGCCATCCGACATCGACGTCCACTGTCGCCCACGGGTCACCCTCGCGAGGAGGTGACACTTCTGCCTGCAAGGGCTCCTGTACGTAGACGTCGACACCACCAATTGCCTCAACCAGATCAACGAACGCCGCCATGTCCACCAACGCGTAGTAGTCGATCCTGAGACCGGTCGCGTTCGAAAGCACGTCGCGCAACGCTGCCATGCCGGGATCTGCCTCATCCGGATACGTCTTCGTCCATCTGCGTGTAAAGGGATACAGGGCGTTGAGTTGCTCGGGGAAGCACCGGCACGAGGAGAAGCTGTCGATCGTGGTCGATGTCGTGTCGTCTGTTGGCTCCTCAGGTACCGGTGTGGTGCTCGCGAGGATCTTCCTTTCAAGACTCTCAAACGCCGCACCCCAACCCGAAGGAAGGGGCATGTGACCCAAGTTTCTGGGGAAACCGAACAGGGCGGCCTTGCCTGTCTGGGGGTTGATCGTTGCAACCATCATGGTGTCAGTTCTCAAGCCGCCTCTCCCCGGACCACCATCACCCCCCGCGAGGAGAATCGTGATGCGGTCCGTTCCGACACGCTCCTCGAAAGACAACAGAGGGGACTCAGACCCTTCGTTCTGTCTCGCTTCGAGTTCGGCCTCCAACGCATCGATCGCATCCTGTTCCCCGAATCCCTCCTCAAAGATTCGGCTGCGCACGATCGTTTGTGTCCTTGTGTCACCTTCGTACACCGTGACAACCGGGTCAGCGACGATGTCCGCGTCCGATCCGATCGGAATCACCGGTGTATCGGGTGGGTCGTTGTCGCCCGCGAACACGATGTCAAGGAGTCGCATGGCGTCGACGGTTGTCGTGGCGACGAACACATGTGGCACCACGACGATTGTTGCGAGGATTATCCCGCCAACGACGGCCGCTGGCCGTAGCCACGTGCCGTCCGACGCCTGGGCGATGGCATATGCATCGACCGCGCTCGCCAACCGCCATATCGCCGCGAGCACATTCGTGGCGAAAAGCGTCCAGAGCGCTGGCTTGGAGAGTGCCGCACCAACGAGGTCAAACTTGTCAATGTCCAACACGAAGTAGGCAGCAACGACGATCGCGATGGGTGCAGCCCATATGGCCGCTCTGCGATACCGGCGGAGGTACAGGTGGCCGGCCCCGGGAACAAGAATGCACAATCCCGCGGCGATCCACGGCCGGTACCGCGAATGAGATTGATCCGAGGGACCTGCGATGTCAGTCCGTTCGGAAGCACTGTTCGTCGGCACGTGTCACCTCCTCGCACATGTGTCCCTCAACGGAAACGTAACCGCCGCACCGTGTATCGATGATGTCCAGCGCTGGGGTCGGTATCGAACACCGCGTTCAACGTCCGATACGTCTTTCAGCATCAGACACTGCATTCAGAATCTTCGCCTGAATCGAACTCCGTGGTGGCGGTGGCGTTGAACGCCACCTTCACCATCGCCTGTATACGTCCAAGATCCGGAGTCGGCTTCCCTCGATGATCCAAAACGGGTGTGTAGAAGGGAGGCACAAAGCCAACGGTCGCAATGTCATCGAAATCCAACGACGCTGTGTTTTCCAGAAGGGTTGGGAGATAGCTCAGGGGAATGTCGGTCTTGACGCTGCTCGCCATCGCCTTCGAGAGGTTCGAGAAGCGGGTCAGGATCGTCGAAGGTGTCGCCTTCGCTGCGACGGCCTTGAGGAGGCACCGTTGTCGCTCCATGCGGACATAGTCGTTGCTCGACCGACGCTCCCTGACGTAGCCGAGGGCGTCGAGACCGTTGAGGTGTCGCCAGCCTCGCCCGACTTGGACGGTATGCCACTCGTCACCTTCCCTGGTCGGCGACATCTCTATTGACACGTATCGCTTCACATAGACATCCACGCCGCCAAGTGCGTTTACGACGTTCACGAACCCCCGCATGTTCACGAACGCGTAGTAGTCGATTTCGAAGCCGAGCATGATCTCGAGCGTGTCACGCAATGCGGCCAGACCGGGCTCACGCTCGTTCGGGTAGGTCTCGGTCCATTGGCGGGTGAAGGGATAAATCGCATTGATCTGGTCCGGGAAGCAATGGCATGGAACAAACTGATCCGGCTCTCCGTCGCCGTCCTCATCAGTCCACGACCGTCGCTCCTTCCACGGCGTCAGCTGCTTCTCGAGATCCACGAATGCTGTCGACCACCGGTCAGGCAGCGGGACATGGGTCATGTTCCGTGGAATCCCGAAAATCGCAGCCTTTCCCGTATTGATGTCGAAGGTCGCAACATTGATCGAATCGGTCCGGGAACCGGACCGACCGGGCCCACCATCTCCACCGGCAAGAAGAATCGCAATCCGACCGTCACCGTCAGCGTTGTGATCAAAGGGATCGCCCCGCTGCCTGTCTCGGGTCGGTACGAATCCGATTTTATCGGTCGCGTCTGCCGCACCGATGAGCCTCGGATCGAAACGCTCGACACCGGGCACGAACACCGGTTCAACAACAACCGGGTCAGGTACCGTCGGCAGCACTTTCTCCTCGAGATGCGGATCGAAATCCTCGAACACGAACGGCTGTGGCTCGGCGCTTACATCAGCAACGAAGACTTCATCAAGTGCGTGGGCTGCGTCGAGGGTGTATTGGGTCACGACGAGATGGGGCAGCGCAACCACGGTGCAGAGTCCAGCCACGATGGCGATCTTCCACCATGTCCGCGATCCAGTTCCCAATGAGAAGGCATCCGTCACGGCAAGGATGCGCCAGATGACAACGATGAGGTTGATGATCAGGATCGACTTGAGCACCGTGGGACGGATGGCGTATCCAATGAGGTCGAAGGTCGAAAGGTCGAGGATGAACAAGGCTGCAACCACACCGACGGCCATCGGCAGTGCATAGAACGCGGCGCGGCGCCATCGACCCATATAGCCCTGTCCGAGACCCGGGATCAAAGCCGACAGCAAAGCGGCGATCACACCGTTGTTCTTCAAACCGTTCTCGTTCCTCCGCTACCTCAAGCCTACGCAACACGCAATCTTGTGCCTATCGGTCACTGAGTCAGAATTCAGAAGTCAGAAGTCAGAAAGCTGAAAGCTGAAAGCTGTGAGCCGAAAGCAGCGAGCGAAGCGAGCATTCCGCTATACCCTCGTACGATGCCCCATCAACCGCTTCGTAACGTCGCGCTCATCGCGCATGTCGATCACGGCAAAACCACGCTCGTTGATGGGCTGCTTCGGGCCGCGGGTGTCTTCGCTGACCATGAGAAACCAGTCGAACGAATCATGGACTCTGATGACCAGGAGCGTGAGCGAGGTATCACGATTCTCGCCAAGGCTGCATCGATTGTTTGGCAGGGCATCAAGATCAATCTGGTCGACACCCCCGGACACGCCGATTTCGGCGGAGAAGTTGAGCGAGCACTTGCTCTGGTCGACGGCGTGTTGCTCCTCGTCGACGCTGCTGAGGGTCCGATGCCGCAAACTCGCTACGTGCTTTCCAAGGCGCTTGCGCTCTCTCTACCTGTCGTTGTCGTCGTGAACAAAGTGGATCGACCCGATGCTCGACCGGTCGAAGTCGTCGATGAGATCTACGAGCTCTTCTTCGATCTCGACGCACAAGAGGATCAGATCGAGTTTCCGATCGTGTCAGCCGGCGCTCGGAACATGATCTCGGTCCCTGGCATCGGCATGCCGGACGATGACGCAACGCTGGCGCCAATCCTTGATGCAATCATCGAGACCATCCCCGAGCCGGGGGGAGATTCTTCCGCCCCGGTTCAGGCGATCGTCACCAGCCTCGATGCAAGCGACTATCTGGGTCGACTCGCAATCGGTCGAGTGATCCGCGGAACACTGGTTGCTGGCTCACCAATCACCCTGGTGCAAGGCGATGGCATTCCTCCCGTCACGCGTAAGCTGGGACAACTGATGGGATTCGCCGATCTTGGCCGCATCGATGTCACCGAACGGGTCGCAGGAGATCTCTTCGTTGTCGCAGGGTTCCCCGAGGTGCAGATCGGCGACACATTCACGGATCCAGAGACCATCGAGGCTCTGCCACGGCTCGAGGTTGACGAACCAGTGCTCACGATGACCTTCGGTGTCAACACCTCGCCTCTCGCAGGCACCGAGGGCACGTATGTCACATCGCGACAGATCAAGGAACGCCTCGACAAAGAAGTGCTTGGCAACGTCTCAATCCGGATTGGCGAAACAGCCTCACCCGAAGTCATCGAAGTCGCCGGTCGTGGGGAGCTACAGCTTGCCGTGCTGATCGAATCGATGCGCCGCGAGGGCTACGAACTCCAGGTCTCACGACCCGAGGTCATCGTCAAGATGATCGACGGCAAGGAACACGAACCGCTTGAGACCGTCACCGTCGACGTTCCAGACGAATACGTCGGTGCTGTCACACAGGCGGTCGCACCGCGAAAGGGTCGAATCGCCCAATTGAACCCGGGTGAGCACGGCAGAACGATCATTGCGTTCACAGCCCCCTCACGCGGACTCCTTGGGTTGCGGTCCCAGCTGATGACAATGACGCGCGGCACAGCTCTCGTCCATATGCACCATGAAGGTTGGGTGCCGTGGGTTGGCGAACTCCCCCACCGACATGGAGGAGCAATGGTCGCTGACCGTCGAGGTACCTCGACGGGTTTTGCGCTCGACAATCTCCAGAAACGTGGCGAGATGTTCATAGATGCCGGCATCGAGGTGTACGAAGGCATGGTCATCGGAGAGGCTTCACGCCCAGAGAACATGGTTGTGAACGTCACGAAGGGCAAGCAACTCACCAACATTCGCACGCACTCAACCGACGATGCCATCAAACTCAAACCACCACGCGACATGGGCCTGGAACCGGCAATCGAGTGGATCGCGGCCGACGAACTCGTTGAGGTGACGCCTCAGTCGATACGGATACGCAAGAAGCTGCTCACCGAACCCGAGCGCAAGAGGGCTAAGACGAAATAGCCGCGAAGGCGGCTACTTCGTTGCTTACAGCTTTCGGCTTACAGCTTTCAGCTCACCAGAAATCAGGCGAAGAGGGATGCGATGGTTGCGGGACC
>QQUL01000321.1 GCA_008501565.1 Armatimonadota bacterium | reverse complement strand
TCGCAGATCTTCAGCCAGCGCCCGAGGGTGAGGTGCACGTCGTGTACGCGCCTGATACTGGCGCACCGATCGCCCGTGACTATCAGGCGAAGTACGAGGTGCATCTCGAGGTTCTTGAGAACGTGTGCGAGATCGACGCCGCCAACGGCGTCAAGATCGACATGTGGGGCTACCGCGTCGATGGTGATTCCGAGGTTGTCTGTGGCACGCCTGCGCCGATTCTTCGGGGCCGTGTCGGGGACTTCGTCACGATCACGCTGACGAACCTTCCCGAGAACACGCATCCGCACAACATCGACTTCCATGCCGTCACTGGCCAGGGTGGTGGGGCTGAAGCCCTGACCGCAGTCCCGGGTGAGACGGTGTCGATCGGTGTCAGGCTCCTGTACTCAGGTGCGTTCATGTACCACTGTGCCTACGGGGACGTCCCTGTTCACATCATGCACGGCATGTATGGCATGTTCATCGTTGATCCCGAGGTTCCGCTTCCTGCGGTCGAACATGAGTGGGCCATTGTGCAGTCCGAGTGGTATGTCACGGAGCCCGATGCAGACGGCCTAGTCGATATCGACAACGTCGCTTTGCTGAATGAGGATCCGACCTATGTGGTGTTCAACGGCACCGTTGGCGCCATTGCTGGTGACAACTCGCTGAAGATGAATGTCGGTGAGCGTGCACGGATCTACTTCGTGAATGAGGGACTGAACCTCACATCGAACTTCCATCCGATCGGATCACAGTGGGATGCCGTGTATTCAGAGGGTGCGACCACACCTGGAAATCCGATCATTCGCGGGTCCCAGACGACCCTGATCCCCGCAGGTGGTGGAACGATTGTCGAACTCCAGGCCTACGTTCCCCAAACGGTCCTTCTGGTTGACCACGCCCTGAGTCGCACGTTCTACAAGGGTGCATTGGGCATGATCGAGATTTCGGGTGATGCGAATTCCGAGATCTTTGTCTCCGGTGAGGAGCCTGACGCTGGGAATGGTGGGGAAGCGCCACCGCCAGCCGACGCCGTGCAGGTCATGATCACGAAGGATGGTTGGCTCGATCCTGCCAATGCCGGTGACGCATACAGCCCGGCTGAGTTGACCGTTGAGGTCGGAACCACCGTCACGTGGACCAACAACGACACGGTTCTCCACACGGTGACATCCGGACCATCAGAGAACAACGTCGCAACTGCTGACGGGTTGTTCGACTCGGGCTTCCTTGACCCTGGACAGACGTGGTCGTACACCTTCACTGAGGAGGGTGTGTTCGATTACCACTGCACGCCACATCCATGGATGATCGGCAAGGTGACCGTTACACCTGCCGGCTAGTTCGGTAGCAGACGTCGCGTACCCAGGGTAAGAACCCACCGTGAGGGTCGGTTCCTACCCTGGGTACGCACGGTTACACCTCGTGATCCGTTCTGTGGGCTGTATTGGACAAATATGTACTCTCGAGCCCTGGGTACGCGACGTCAGTCGCATTCGCTTGCGCCTGACGACGACTGTGCCGTGACACCGTTTTCAAGGACGTCGCGGGTCTTCCAACGGATCTTGCCGATGTCGGGGATGGGGTAGTGACCGGGGGTACGTCCACTGTTGTAGGCGGGTGGTACAAAACCCACGGTCGCGACGTTGTCGAGATCAATCTGGCCAGCGGCCCATACAAGATCCGGCAGTGCATCTATCGGGATGTCCGTGGTGATCGATTCGCGCATGAGATCGAGAAGCGTCGGGTAGGCGGCAATGAGGCTGAGCGTGTCGGTCTGCGTCGCGGCTGCCCGGATCAGACACCTCTGGCGACCCATTCGGTGATAGTCAGAGGACCCGATACGCCACCGCGTGTAGGCCAGTGCTTCGAGACCGTCGAGGTGATTCATGCCGGGCTCGACATTGATCGCTGCCTTGGGCTTCCCGACCTCGGGTGACGAGACCTTGACGTGGTAAGCCTCCTTCACGTTGATGTCAACACCCCCGATCGCGTCGATGACATCCACGAAGCCAGCCATGTCAACCATCACGAAATAGTCGATGGGAAGGTCCATCGCATTGGACAGAATTTCCTTCAACGCCGAGAGGCCCGGGTCCGGTGAGTACGGATACGTCCGCGTCCAGTCCTGTGTGTACTGATGCACCTTGTTCAGCATCGTTGGGAAGCAGTGACACGACACGAAGGGTGGTTCATCGGGAATCGAATCGCCATCCTGGTCGTACCACGTGTCAGGCCACCCGTCCGCATCGGCATCGGTGAGGTCCACTTCGACCACCACCTCCTCAAGGCCAATGAACGAGTTCTGGAAACGTTTCGGCAGGGGCATCATCTTGAAGTTGCGGGGGAACCCGAAGAGGGCGACCTCGCCCGAGGTGAGGTCGATGGTCACCACATTCATCGAGTCGGTCCGGAGACCCTCGCGGTTCGGTCCCGCATCGCCTCCGACGAGGAGGATCGTCAATCGGTCGGCCCCGAGTGGATCGGGAGGCGGCTCGTACGGGGCTTGCGTGATGACTTTCGAAGCGAGGTCGGGCCATATCCGCACCGCGTCTGGCTCCCCGAACTCCGGGTCGAAGATCGCAAGTCTGGTCGCATGGGAGTACACGGTCCGAGTGGTTTCCGCCGGATCAGTCCGGCGGTAGTCGATGGTTCGTCGACCGAGATCTCGCTGTCCGGATTTCGTCTGTTCGGTTGGCGATGCCCTGACAAAGTTGGGAGATACGGCGACGAAGGTGGCATCCAACGCGTCGATCGTGTCCGTCGTATAGATCCAGGCCAACCCATGCGGAGCGGCGACAGCGACGAGAATCAGGGCCATCGGCAGTGCGAACACCGCCCGATCTCCGATTGATGAGCTGATCGAAGCGGCATCGATGACCGATGCGATCCGCCACACGAGCACCACGGCATCGACGACAAGCAGACCGGTCAGGAAGGATGGCCGGACCAAGAGTTGGGCAAGTTCGAGTGTCCCGCGGTCAAAGAGAACGTATGTGGCCCCACCAACGGCGAGGGTCGGGAAGAAGAAGACCGCAGCTCGAATCGGCCTGCGCGCGTACAGCTGCCCGGCGCCTGGTATCACCGCCGAAAGAAGTGCCGCGATGGTTGGTCGCACCGTCATAAGCCCTTACGTCGTCACCCACAGGGCATGCTGCGGGCTGTTGTTGAAAGCCTACCGACAGTGGCATGATGCGTTCCCGCGAATGTCAGAAAGATTCCGCGGCGCAGTCGGTTGGTCCAGAATGTGTGTGCTGTGGCCAATCGGCTGCAGACGGGACGGTCGAACCAGGCCCGGAACCGTCGTCTCGGGACAGGACCCAGCTCCGGATGGCGAGCTGCGCCGCGACATCATCTTCGTTGTAGTCGAGCAGTCGTTGCTTCATGCTGGCGTCACCAGCACGCATCTCCTCGAACCAGATCTCAGACTGTTGGCCCCCCGGGTCATCGTCGCGCCAGTCGAAGCCACACAGCGGTGCGATCGTCTTGAGGCCGTATCCCGACGGAGACACAAATCGATTCTTGGTCCAGCGGTGCAGGTCCAGTGAGCACGTGTCGAACCAGTCCTGAACGGTGTCGAACCCCGGAACGGTCAGATCGAAGCGTTCGCCTGCGGCACCGAGGACCGTTGGCTCATAACTGGTCCAGTAGAACACGCACGTGTCGTCATCGCCATAGGACGCCAGCCGATCGAAGAGCCGGGCAACGAAATCAGCCTCGGATGTCTCGGTGCCTTCCCAGTCAACCACGGGATCAAAAACGGATTCACCGTTCTCGGTCACCAGGAACCCAGCGAGGTAGATCCTTCCGAGGTACGTTTCGATATCAAAGTCCACCTGCCTCCTGGGGTTCGACACGTCGATGGGTGTCGGGGTTCCGGGTCTCCGCAGCAGACCACCATGTGTCCACGCACGGGCTTGAAGCACAACGGATGGCTCCGCCAACCGTTCATCGGTCGGTTCGAGTGACGCGATTTGCGAGATCGACGTGATTCCGCTGAGGACGAGATCGGTTCGAGTCTCATCCGATACGTGGTTGAGGAGTGTCGGGTCATCTGCGGCTACGAGGGCTTCATGACACAGTGGCATCCATTCACACGTGTTGCACTCACCGCGCCACCACGGTGCAACAAGAGGTGTGTCTGGATGATCTGATCCGTGACGAACGGCTTCAAGGGCCTGGTTTGCCTGATCGATCGTGGTGTTGAGGATCGATTGTTTTCCGTTGTCGAGATCGACCCATGCGCACGTGAACGGTTCCTCGGCACCGATGACGCCTCCGACGGGATGATCGGCCGCATATCCCAAGGCATCGAGAATGCGCCAGTAATGGGCCACCTGGTAGAGATCGCGCCGTCGGTTCGGTCGGAAGGAACCTTGTGCTTCGTCAGGGATATCGATGCTGAAGTCAATGGCCGCCAAAGCATCGAGCGGAGTGATCCACGCCGGTGTGCCCGAGGTCCCGAGCACAAGGTGAGCTTTGACTTCGACGGCTGCGTAGCCCGTTGGCATCCTGACAAGGATGTCCGGCGCACCGACCAACGTCCCATCCGGTGACGCGACCTTCCCACCGAGAATCACACCGGCGCCGTTGGCCAGGGCAGTTTCCGTATCGCGGTAGGCGCCTGCACCCGTGGCCGAGATGCGTTCGATGTCCCCTTCGTGTATCTCCATCAAAGCATCGGCTACGGTCCTCTCGTGATCGACTCCGATCTCGGCACGGCGCTGTCGTACCGGATCGACGACGGGCGTTGCCGCCGTGTATCGACTGTGATGGATGCGGGTCAGGCACAATCCGACCTCGCCACCACCGATGGACCCGGGCTGCCGACTGTCGTGTTCGTGTTGGTGATGCGATGTCGCTGTGACCTTGGTGCCGTGCCTCGTTGTCATGGTGACAACCTACAACGCGACTATGACGAATCTCCTTGGCAAGGTTCCCGTGCGCGGTTCCTATGCCTTGATCAGCTCCACGACAGGGATGATCCGCTCCGTGTTCTGCTGGTACTCGGCGAACTGGGGCATCGCTGATCCCTGACGTTCGTAGATCTCGGACCGTTCGGGTTCCTCAACCTCGACCGCGGTCGCCTCATAGGTTTCCCCGGGTACTTCGACCACGACGGTGGGGTTGGCGCGGACGTTGAGGAGCCAATGTGGGTGATTTGGTGCCCCGCCTTTCGAGGCAAAGATGAACCGGCGGTCGCCCTCATCGCGATACATGAGGGGGTTTTCACGACGCTGGTGCGACTTTGCCCCGGTTGTCCCGAGGATGAGAAGCGGTGCTCCTTCGAACATGCCTCCAACGGCCCCGTTGTTCGCTCGGAATTCCTCAATGATCCCCGCGTTCCAATCACTCATGCTGGCTCCCGATGTTGATACAAGCTGCTTCGGTACAGCACGGTTTCGCCGCTTCGTATTCCGCGGTACGATCGATGCATGGGGCAGAAGCAGTGGATGTATGTCTTCGGGCCCGGTCCGCGGCCTGAGCTTCGGTCCGATCCGTCGGCGTGGACCGAGGCCGACGAGGCGATCGGCGTCGCCCACTATCAACGTCTTCGGCAGGCGACCATCGATGGCACGGTAATCCTCGCTGGACGCCCAACCGGAGACGATGGACCGGCAGTTGTCATCTTCGAGGCCGGTTCCGAAGCCGAAGCGATCGCCTTCATGGAAGCCGACCCATTCGTCTCCGAAGGCCTGTTCACGGCTGATCTGTATCCGTTCAACGCATCCCTCGTACGCGGTGAGGCCATTCGATAGCTGACTCCGTCACCATCGCGAAAACCCACGAGTCGCTCGACCCACATGGGACCGCGAGGACAACTACGGTAGAAGCCGAGCCACCACGCTGGGTGGCAGGACATCGATCGAATGAGGGAATCCAGATGACCAAACGCTCTTTGCTCGCCCTAGTCGCCGTCGTCGCGATGCTGTTTGCGGTCCTGCCGCTGACCGCTGCCAGCGCCGCTGGCGTGCCGGTGTTCATCAATGAAATCCACTACGACAATGTGGGCACGGACACTGGTGAGTTTGTTGAGGTCGCTGGTACCGCTGGTACTGACCTCGCGGGGTGGACAATTGCGCTGTACAACGGCTCAAACGGGACTGTCTACAACACGATCAACCTCTCCGGGGTGATTG
>QQUL01000014.1 GCA_008501565.1 Armatimonadota bacterium | reverse complement strand
CCGTTTCGCCGCCACGTTCGGCTCTCCTGCGTTGTCGTTCCCACTCGGGTTCGGTTTCTTTCCAGCGGGCGAGGATGGGAGCAGCGATGAAGATCGAAGAGTAGGTGCCCACTGCTATCCCGATGAAGAGAGCAAGAGCAAACTCCTTGAGCGTTTCGCCGCCGATGGCAAGGACTCCAACGAGAAGCAGCGTACCGACGGGAATCAGTGATGTCAGCGACGTGTTGATTGACCGCATCAGCACCTGGTTCATGGAGAGGTTGACGATCGCCGAGAAGGTGGTTTGCGTATGGAGTTGGCGCTCATTCTCCTTGACCTTCTCATAGACGACCACCGTGTCGTACAGCGAGTAACCGAGGATTGTCAGCACGGCGATGACCGTTGCTGGCGTCACGACGAATCCGATGAGTGCGTACAAGCCACCGGTGATGATGAGGTCGTGGAAGAGCGCTGCCAGCGCAGCGACGGCCATCTTCCACTCAAATCGCCATGTGATGAAGAGTGCAACCGCGATGAGGAAAATGATGAGTGCCTCGATGGCGGCCTTGGTCACTTCGTCACCGAACGTTGGGCCCACGGCCGACAGGTTCGCTTCGTTGACATCGGCACCAGCGGCTGCAGCGACGGCAGCGACAAGTGCGTCCTGCTCTGCAGGGTCATCGATCGCCTCGGTTTGAACCGTGACCGTAGAGGGACCGGCATCGTCCAGGCCGCTTTGGGACACCTGCACCCTGGCATCTCCCTGTCCGACGTCTCGAAGGTCCGTACGGATCTCATCCACGGAGGCCTCGTTGACGTTCGGCACCGTCACGATGACGCCGCCGGTGAAATCAATCGAGAGGTTGAACTGCAGAAAGATCATCAAGAAGATGGAAACGATGACGGCCCCGATCGACACCTTCATGGTTGTGCGCGACACCTTGACGAAGTCGAAGTGGGTTTCCCCGCGGTAGAGCCTGCTGATCACGTTCACGCGTCCACCTCAACGAGCTCGACATCCGAGGGTTCGATATCGCCCTTGCCCATGGCCCCCTTGACAGAGAACACCCCGCCATCGCCGAGAGGGCCTCGCCCGACAAGGTACGTCATCGGACGGGTGTAGAAGTATGCAACGAAGATGTCGATGACCGTTGCGATCCCCAACGTCAACGCAAACCCTTTGACCTGGCCGATTGCCAGCATGTAGAGGAGCACGGCACCAAGCAGCGTGACCGTGTCGCCCGTCAAGATGGTGCGGTAGGCGGACTCGAAGGCGTGCGAAATCGAAGGCCGAAGGCCTCTCCCCTTGCGGTACTCCTCTTTGATCCGTTCGAAATAGACGATGTATGAATCCAATGTGATACCGATGGACACGATGACACCGGTCACGCCGGCGAGCGTGAGCGTGGTGCCCTGTGTCTCACCGAGCAGGATGATCACCGAAATGAGCAGGGATCCGAACACGGTCAATCCGATGAACGACACGATGCCGAGTGATCGGTAGTAGATCAACATGTACCCGGCCACGAGAAGGAGGCCAACCAGACCGGCGATCAACCCTGCTTTGAGTGATTCCTCACCCAGGGTTGCCGACACCGACTCGAAGCGCTCGCGCTCGAAGGTCGTCGGAAGGGCACCGTACCGGAGTATCGCTGCGAGATCTTCGGCCTCCTGCTGCGCCTCACCGGAAGTTCCCACGGTGATCACGACAGAGTTCGGGTCAAGTCCTTCGGCCGGGTTGACATCTTCGGCGACCGCCGGCGCCGAGAACACGACACCGTCAACGACGATCGCGAGTTGTCTGCGTGGATCGCCGGGTGGATAGCTTGCGAGGACCTTCGTCGCCTCTCTGAACTTCTCTCCACCCTCTGCGGTGAATTCAGGTACAACAACCCACTGCCCCGACACTCCGCTTTGGGAGAATTGCACCTGTGCGTCGGTGATGTCTGCACCAGTGAGGAACGCTCCGTTGACGTCGTACACGAAGATCTCGTTCTGGTCGTACAGATAGGCACGCATGGTGACATCGTCCACAAGGGTCACGCCGGTCACCGGATCGAGACCGTCGGGATGGTCGCCGTCCGGGTCCTCAATGGCGGGACTCGTCAGGTACTCGCCGTTCACGGGACGGAAGGAGAGCTCACCGGTTGTTCCGACGGCCTGGAGTGCCCGATCGCGGTCGGTGACCCCGGGGAGCTGGACAACGATCGCACGGTCACCGACCACGGCGATTTCGGGCTCTTGTACCCCGCCGAGATTCTCAATACGCCTCCGCATGATCTCGGCAGCTGTGTCGAGTGTGCTTGCTTCCGTGCCTTCAGGAGCAACAAGGGTCACCGCAAACCCGCCTTGGAGGTCGAGACCAAGTTTGGGGGCCCATCCGATGGCAAGCATGGTGGCAAGAGAACCCCATGCGATGCCAACGGTGATCAGGAGCGTGACGATCGCTCGACGTTTGTTCACGAGTTGGCGTCCCCGTCCGGTTCGGGTGGACGCATCATTTCGGCGACCGCACGCTTGACGACGCGCATGGTTGACCCGCCGAGGTCAAGGGTGAAGGTCTCATCATCCTCACCAACGATGGTTCCCACGATGCCACCGATGGTTCGCACTTCGTCGCCGATACTCATGGCGGCCTGCATCTCCTTCGCCTTCTTCTGCCTCCGACGTTGCGGCATCAGAATGAAGATGTAGAAGAGAGCACCCAGGATGATGAAGGGAAAGAGGAAGGCGAGTGCCGATGATCCGCTTGTGCTCTCGGCCTCGGTCGCAATGACCAGGGCCGTGGTGAGGGCTGAAATCACGACGATGCCTCCATGGGGGTCGGTACGTAGGGTTCGATACTTGGCGTTCGATACTTGGGGTTCGGATTGTTCGCGGCGGAACGCTGGGATGGTAGTGGGGTGTCGCTGAAACAGGGTGCCCTAACCGTTTGGCGTGTCGCGCCGCCGAAGAACGTCGTCGCGGAACGCGGCAAACGACCCTTGCCGGATCGCCTCGCGGATATCGGCCATGAGCCGATAGGTGTACGTCAGGTTGTGAAGCGTGAGAAGCCGCTGACCGGTGAACTCCCCCGTCTGATGCAAGTGTCGGAGGTAGCCGCGTGAATACCGTCGACACGCCACACAAGGGCAGTCAGCCTCGATCGGGTTCGGATCATCAGACCATTCCGCACGCTTGATGGAGATGTCCCCCTCGCGACTGAGCGCCTTTCCATGACGGGCGAGGCGAGTCGGTAGGACGCAGTCGAATAGATCGACGCCCTGCGAGACGGCATCAAGAATGCCCTCCGTGTCCCCGAGCCCCATGACATACCGAACGGCGTCGGTGGGTAGATTCTCGATGCAGGGAGCGATCGCTTGGGATCTTTCGACCCTGGTCTCCCCCACGGCGAGTCCACCGATGCCGAAACCGGGAAACCCGATTTGTGCCGTTTCACGTGCCGACGTCGCCCGAAGCTCGGGGTCAGCGCCGCCCTGGATGATGCCGAAGAGTGCCCGATCGCTTCTCCTCTTTGCGGCCTTGGATCGCTCTGCCCACCGCAACGTGTGATGCATGGCTCGTTCGGCCACGGATCGGTCGGCTGGGAGGGCAACCGGCACATCGAGCATCATCGCAATGTCCGAACCAAGCGCCTCCTGCACGGCGACGGCGCGCTCGGGCGACAGTTCAACGGTCGAGCCGTCGTATGACGATTTGAACACCAGGGCCTCGTCGGTCACCTTTGGATCCAGTGAGAGCACCTGGTAGCCGCCGGAGTCGGTGAGAATCGGCTTGTCCCAGGCCATGAAGCCATGGAGGCCACCGAGGTTCTGGACGATGTCCTCGCCAGGACGGAGCATCAGGTGATAGGTGTTGGCGAGCACGATCTGGGCCCCGAGCCGATCCAGGTCCTCGGTGTCAATGGTCTTCACCGTTGCCCGGGTTCCCACCGCCATGAAGTTGGGGGTTTCGACGTCGCCGTGGGGCGTTG
This sequence comes from Armatimonadota bacterium, assembly GCA_008501565.1. Taxonomy (GTDB): domain Bacteria; phylum Actinomycetota; class Acidimicrobiia; order Spongiisociales; family UBA5794; genus UBA5794. Next base: position 2,179 of record QQUL01000014.1, on the reverse strand, counting down.
CCATCGTCCCGGTCCTTGCATCGGAGTCGGCCGATCCAAGCGTCCATGACACGACACTCATCGGTCGACCACAGCGAACATCGAGTCGCCGAACGACAGAAAGCGGTAGCCGGCCCCGATAGCGTGCGCATAGACGTCGCGCCAGCGGTCCCCGAGGATCGCTGAGATCAGGACCAGCAACGTCGTCCTTGGAGCATGGAAGTTGGTCAGAACGGCGTCAACGGTTCGCATCGAGTATCCGGGCCTGATGAACAGATCACTGTCACCACGATACGCACCGATCAGGCCGTCTTTCGTTGCGGCCGTTTCGAGGGATCGCACCACCGTTGTTCCGACGGCAATGACGCGACCTCCGTCCGCCCGGGTACGGGCGACGGCGTCAACGGTATCGACCGGGATACGCACCCGCTCGGTGTGTATGACATGATCGGCGATGTCGCCCTCCCCCATCGGCCGAAAGGTATCAAGACCGACCTCAAGATCGACCGTCGCCATGGCGACCTGTCGGTCTGCAAGAGCATCGACGATGCGATCGGTGAAGTGCAGGGCTGCCGTCGGGGCAGCAGCGGATCCGATCCTGTTGGCGAACATCGTCTGATACCGATCGGGGTTTGGAAGGTTGCCGTGGAAATATGGCGGAAGCGGAACGTGACCGGCAGCGGCGATGGCTTCCTCGATGTCGCCTGGACCCTTGTCCTCGATCCCGACGGTTGCGGTCCCTTCGATCGGATCGCTGAGCAAGGTCACGGTGAGTGTGCCGGTTCTCACCACTGAGCCGGTTCGGAGCTTCTTCGCCGGCCGAAGCAGTGCCTGCCAGCGCTGATGATCAATCCGTCGTGTCAGGAGGACTTCGGTCCGTCCACCCGTTTCGCGAACACCCACCAACCGCGCTGCTCGTACCTTGGTTTCGTTGACGACGACAAGGTCGCCGCGACGACATAGCGTGGGAAAGTCGGTGAAAACGAGGTTTCGCATCGTCGCCGTATCGAGCAGTCTCGACGAATCCCTCGGTTCGATGGCCTCTTGCGCGATGGAAGCCGCGGGAAGCTCATAGTCGTAGTCGGAGGCGTTCATTCCGATCAGAGTAAGAGGTCTCGGCTTTCCGACGTACGTACAGCGGACGGATCGCCGACCGTTCTCTAGAGCAACGAGCCTTGCCCGTCGTCGGGAGGCTGTACACCAAGGTGGGCGTAGGCGCGTTCAGTCGCGACACGTCCTCTTGGAGTTCGCTGGAGAAGCCCTTCGAGAATGAGGTAGGGCTCGTAGGCATCCTCCACCGTTTCGGGGTCCTCGCCGACCGCTATCGCCAAGGTCGACAGCCCCACCGGTGCGCCTCCGAACTTGACAATGAGGGCTTCGAGAATGGAGCGATCCACCTTGTCGAGCCCGATGTGATCAACTTCGAACAATTCGAGGGCGGTATCGGCGTTGTTCGCGTTCACGGCGCCGTCCGCACGCACCGAGGCGTAGTCACGGACCCTGCGCAGAAGGCGGTTTGCGATTCGGGGTGTTCCACGGCTCCGTCGCGCAATGGCGTGGCAGCCACCCGAATCCGCAACGCAGTCCAGCAGGACCGAGGACCTGGCGACGATGGCAGACAAGTCGTCGGGTCCGTAGTAGTCAAGCCGTGCCACATACCCGAAACGATCCCGTAGCGGTGGGGCGACCCGGCCGACGCGGGTCGTTGCCCCGATGAGGGTGAATTCGGGCAGATCGATCTTGATCGAACGTGCGGCTGGACCTTTGCCCACGACGATGTCGAGTTGACCATCCTCCATTGCGGGATATAGCACTTCCTCGACTTGACGGGGAAGCCGATGGATCTCGTCGACGAACAGGACATCCCCCTGAGCAAGGTTCGTGATCACCGCGGCGAGGTCACCCGGTCGGTCGAGTGCCGGACCGGAAGTCGATCTGAATGCTGCACCCATTTCCGCGGCGACAATCGCTGCAAGGCTCGTCTTTCCCAGGCCCGGTGGACCCGAGAACAGGATGTGATCCACGGATTCGCCTCGAGCCGTCGCTGCTTCGATGAGGATGGACAGACGTTCCTTCAAGGCTTCCTGACCGACGAACTCGTCCAGTCTGCGAGGACGGAGCCCGGCCTCGATCTCTCGTTCCTCGTCGGTCGTTGCCGTTGCGAGCAAGCCTTCCTCTCTCATCCGTTCCTCTTCCCGAG